>JAGLUD010000155.1 GCA_023134935.1 Paracoccaceae bacterium
ACCCATCACCACTCCTCGTCACTTAGTCTTGGGGGGCGGCCTGCGAAAGCGTAATAGATTGCAACCATTACCGCGGTTACGGTTATGCCCACGCCAAGCTCGACGGCGAAGATACCATAATGCTGCCCGTGGGAGGGGTGGTCTGGAGTAAAAGCACCGTAATCCAGAAAGCTGTAACCAAGGAATAGGCTGACGATGCCGGTGCCCGCGTAAAGCAGCACGCCGAATGCAACCAGTTTATGCACCAGCCAAGGTGGAAAAACCTTTTGGACGTTGTTCAGACTGAAGACAATACCATAGAGGATGAACGCGACGGCCATGATAACACCCGCCTGAAAGCCGCCACCGGGGGAAAAATCACCGTGGAACTGGACGTAGAACGCGAACAGCATGATCGCGCCGACCAGAAGTTTGGTGATAACCCGCAAGATAAGGTGATGGCGCATCAGGTTTCTTCGCTTTCGTCGTCTTTTTCATCGTCGCGGCGACGACGTAGTCCGCTGATAAGTAGCAGAACTCCGATGCCGGCGGTGAATACCACGGCAGTCTCGCCCAATGTGTCATACCCACGGTAGCTGGCAAGAATTGAGGTCACGACGTTTGGAATGGCGATTTCGTGGATGCTACCTTGAAGGTAATCGGGGCCTACATGCGTTTGTACCGGCGCTTCTGGTGATCCGAAATTCGGCATGTCGAGCGTGCCGTAAATAAGTGTAGCACCGGTTACAAACACCACAAAGAGCGGTAGCGCAGGTGAACGCTTGGTTGGTTTTTCAAACCGTGATGTCAGGGCAAGCGTTCCCAGTACCAGCACGGTCGAAATTCCGGCACCAACGGCTGCTTCGGTAAAGGCTACGTCTACGGCATCAAGGGTCACGAACAGCAAGGCTGAAAGCAGGCTGAACACGCCGGACAGCATCGCAATAGCGAAAAGGCTGCGCATCCGCACGACCGCAATTGCGATAAGGACCAGCATAACGAAAAACGCGATATCAATGAAAATTTCTATGACTCACCTACCGCTGTTCTGAACTTGCCGGATCGGCGTCTGTTTTTGTGAGCGGTTCGGGTTCCACACCCGTGAACCCTTCGGCTTCTTTGGGGCGAAGGCCCGAAACAAGCGCAGCATTCGCAACTGCATGGGTGGCTGTCGGACCCGTGATAAACAAGAACACGCCGATGATGATCAGTTTTACCGTGATAAGTGTCAATCCAGCCTGCATACACATGCCCGCGAACAACAATATCACGCCCGCGGAATCAGTAATAGAGACGGCGTGCAGGCGTGCCCAAAAGTCCGGAAACCGTAATGTTCCAACCGCACCTATAATGACAAAGAACGAGCCGGATAGCATGAATGCCCAACTGATGACTTCTATGACCATTTCAAGAACGCTCATTGCTCGCCCCCGTCTTCTACAGGGCGCTTGTCGCCAATTGCGCGGTAGCGGAAAAACTTGAGGATGGCGATTGTGCCGACGAAGTTGATCAACGCGTAAAGAAGGGCGATGTCCAGAAAGTCGGGACGTTCTGTCAGGAAGCCCATGAGCCCGATAAGCAATACTGTGTGCGTCCCGAAGGAGTTCACGGCAATTACGCGGTCATAAAGCGTTGGCCCGCCAACCAGCCGCACCAAAACAAGGGCCATAGCAATGAAAACGGCAATGATGGCGACAGCAAACATCATGCTGGAGTGGCCCTTTCGCAGGCGGTCACGCGACGATCCATATCGGCGAGCGCTGCTCTATCGTCGGTCGAGTATGCAACGGCGTGGACCAGAAATTGCCCAGGCTCGGTCTCGACTGAAACGGTGCCGGGCGTGAGCGTAATTGAATTCGCGAAGATTACTTGCCCAAGATCCGACGTCTGCGTGTAAGGGACTGAAAACATGTGCTGCTTGATTGGCAGAGAAGGTGATAGAATGATCTTGGTAACAACCCAGTTAGCTTTGGCAATCTCGACCAGAAGCCAGCCCTGATATAAAAGAAATTCAAGAGGCTTAAGATGAAACTCAACGTGGTCTTCGTCAATGGAATCCATACGGTTCATGATGAATATGACTGCGAGTGTAGAAAGGACACCAAGGCCGACCGTTAACGGTTTGTAAATGCCGGACAGAAGTAGCCAAAGTCCAATAAAAACGATGATCACCCCAATTGTCCGCACTTGGTTTCCTTTGAATTAATTAAGACATAGACCCCAGATAAGTACCAAGTTCCGTCACGCAATAGTTGGTAATACATATGCTTGAACAAACAAGTGAACGCAACCGAATTGCATTATATTTGGTGGTGGGTTTGTTAGCAAATTGTTGATACAAGTAGGCATAAGCTGCGGGGACGCAGTAACCGCGCCCAGTAATAAATACGAGCAGTGAATGATCGAATTTAGAAATGTTAGCAAATCATTCTGGACTGGCACCCAGCGCAAAGTGATTTTGGACCAAGCCAGTTTCAAAATCGAACTTGGGCGTTCCATGGGGATACTTGCGCCTAACGGTACGGGTAAAACAACGATCATCAACATGATGGCAGGTTTAGAGCAGCCGGATGAAGGCAAAATATTTCGCACGTCTCGTATTTCCTTTCCGTTGGGCTTTATGGGCGGTGTTGTTGGCAGCCATTCGGCCGGCGAAAATGCGCGGTACATTGCGCGAATATATGGCCTTGATCCCGATTACGTGGAGGCATTTTGCCGATACCTCGCCGGATTGGACGAGTATTTCGAGATGCCACTAAGCACCTATTCCGCAGGGATGAAGGCTCGGTTTACGTTTTCTTTACTCTTGGCGCTGGATTTTGACATTTATCTAATTGATGAAGGGATGCCGGGAACGTCAGATGTAGAATTTAATCGCAAGGCTGGTAATGTCCTTCGCGAGAGGCTTAAACGGTCGACAGTTGTGATAGTTTCACATAGTCCTCAGATACTTGAGCAGTATTGTTCTTCTGCCGCTGTACTTCGAAACGGCAGGCTGCATATGTTCGACACGCTCGACCAAGCAAAAGAGATGTATAATTACAATGGCTAGTGATCAATCTCCGCCAGATGATGAAAACAAAGTGACGCCGAAACGTAC
>JAGLUD010000156.1 GCA_023134935.1 Paracoccaceae bacterium
CGGTAATGAAAACATCCTTCTAACAGAGCGTGGATCAAGCTTTGGCTATAATACGCTCGTCAACGATATGCGGTCTTTGCCGATAATGGCCGATACCGGTTATCCCGTAATTATGGATGCGACACACAGTGTCCAACAACCAGGTGGGCAGGGAGATACCTCGGGCGGGCAACGTGAATTCGTCCCTATAATTGCCCGCGCCGCTGTTGCTGTCGGCGTCGCAGGAGTATTCCTCGAGACGCATGAAACCCCAGACAGCGCCCCTTCAGACGGGCCAAACATGGTCCCACTGTCGGAGGTGCCCGATTTGATCGCGACGTTGATGAATTTTGATGCGTTAGCGAAGGGAAATACCATCCGCACCGCATAAATATGCCCCCCTTTCGGTCGTATGCAAATTTCCCCTTGCGACTAGACGACAGCCTATTTATGAAGCGTATAAGTTGGGATGTGGCCAAGTGGTAAGGCAACGCTTTTTGGTAGCGTGTATCGTAGGTTCGAATCCTACCATCCCAGCCAATTTTATTCAGTTGATAGATGTTTGAACGTAGTAGCGGTCTTGCCTGTCAAAATGCCCCAATCGGTGCCCCAGGGGGGGGCGCTGACATACCTCCACCACCGCTGACGATCGTTTGTGTGGCTGGCGGGATACTCGCTAGAGCTTAGGCATACGCACTTAACAGACATATTAGTTTCTGCAATGCCTCCATTTTCAGGTGTCCAGCATGTCCCAGTCATAGCCCAGAATCCACCGAACGGCTGAGAGCTTCCCATTGATCATTCCCCACTCGATATCATCCCAAGGGCCAAGGTTTTCAATCCCTTGACGCTTCTCCACCTCTTTTGCAGCGTTCAACGCGTCTTCCCATATCGAGTCCAATATCTGATTTGATTTGTATGGAAATCGGGAATACTCCGCGTCAGGCAAGACTTTGATTATCCCATTTTCAATTGACGACCGACGGACCATGTGTCGATTGTACCAAATCTGCTCGGTTAATCGTTCCTCCTCGTCAAGCAATTCGGAAAGGGATCGGAAGTCCGGCGTTAAACCAAAGTATGCCCCACTGTCTCTAATCAAATCTGGATTCCTGCTTTCGACAAAACTAGCGAGATCAGTAATGAAAATGGATCGATCAGAAAAGGCGTGTTTCAAACCTGGATGAGATTGGCGATTGTCCCCCCTGGGGTTGCTGAAGTCTGTGTAGTTGGTTGTAGCGAATCCAAACGAGATATGATCCCGAACATTTTCTGATCTCAACTCATCGTAGATTTCGAACAAGATGGCGTCTGCAATGCTGTTTTTATCGCGGTGACACGGAGCTTCCTTGTCGAGCGCACGTGATGCCGCCCTCGAGCGGTGAAAAACTGTCCTGTAAAACGCGGAGCAATAATGGGCCACAGAAGCGGCTGCATATTGCAGTTGTAGCGGAGTAAAATACCGCCAGTTTGTGTCCTTCGAATTATCGGAGGGCGGGAGATGTATTCTGTGGATATTTATAGTCGTGTGCGCCGTGCTTGCTTGCCAAGGGCAACCGGATTATGCGTATGGCTAAGGTTGGCGAGTTGGTGGACGCTCACTGCAATAATCAAAAAGAAGACTTTCTTATTAGCAACGTTAACGATTGTTTCGATTGGCATCTATCGCTTAAAATGCCACGGCAGAAGAGCATTAATGTCACTTTAGAGGTCAGTTCAGACTATTTTCGCTTAAAGCTATCAATCGAGGAGCGTCGCACACCACGATATGACTTCGGGTGCTTTTGATGACACCGAGTTTACCCCAAGTGCTCAAAAGGCGGCTTACCGTATGCAGTGTTGTGCCGGTCATTTCCGCCAGGTTTCGACGAGTAACTGGGAAATCAATCTCGATGCCATGGGTGACCTTCTTGCCCGTCTGATTGATTAACCGAAGGACTGCGCACGCCACGCGTTGTTCTACATGCTGAGTTGCCATTTCGACGAGGCGATTATTCAGCTCCCCCATCCGTTCACCTACTATTTTGTAGCTCTCGGTTGCAAAACCATCATAATCGGCGATGAAGCCGTTCCACAGACTATTGGGCCAAGACAGAACTAGGCACTCATCCACCGTCATCGCTGTCGCCGGGCTGGTATCGTGCCCCAGCGCTACGGCAAGTCCGAACAACTGCCCGGCACCAATATGCAATGCGATGACCTGGTCCCCATCTTCGGTGGTCCGGATCACGCGGATATGCCCATCTAGGAGTAAGTAAAACACGCTTGCGGGAAAGCCCTCTTCGAATACTGGAATCCCCGAGTTTATTCTTTTGGGAGTTGCCAGATCCAAGATTTCACGAATCTGGGACCTGTCGAGTTTCCGAAACGGTGGAATGTCGGCAAGAAGGCTTTCATCAAGGTTTTTCAAAAGCTGTTT
>JAGLUD010000157.1 GCA_023134935.1 Paracoccaceae bacterium
ACCCTCCAGTTCGATACGGACGAGGGTCGGATCACCGCAGTCGACGATGTTTCTTTCACGCTTGAAGCTGGCGAGGTCATGGGCCTTGTGGGCGAAAGTGGCTCGGGTAAATCGGTGACTGCTAAATCGATCATGAAACTGAATGCCAGCAACGCGCATTACGGCGACAAGACCGACATCAAACTGCACCTTGAAGACGGTACCATCGACGTAATGTCGCTGAAAACCAGCAAAGAACTAAAGGTTATCCGTGGCGGCGCGATTTCGCTGATCTTTCAGGAGCCGATGGCCAGTTTCGCCCCTGCGATCACCATCGGTGACCAGATGGTCGAACAGTTGATGATCCACACGAATATGAATGCCAAGCAGTCCAAAGAACTGTCGATCGAGATGCTGGATCGCGTGGGTATTTCTGACGCGGGAACCCGTTTTAAACAGTACGCGTTTGAGCTGTCAGGTGGTATGCGCCAACGCGCGATGATCGCCATGGCATTGTCGACCAAGCCCAAACTGTTGATCGCGGACGAACCGACGACCGCGCTGGATGTAACCATTCAGGCGCAGGTGATTGACCTGATGAAAGACCTCGTTAAGGATTTCGGGATGGGGATTATCTTCATCACGCATGACCTTGGCGTGATTGCCCAAACGGCTGACAAAGTTGCCGTGATGTATCTGGGCCGTTTGATTGAGCAGGGCGAGGTACGCGATGTTATTCGCAATCCGTCACACCCTTACACCAAGGGTCTGATCGCCGCGCTGCCTAGTCTTGACGATTTAGACACGCCGTTAACACCGATCCCCGGGGACATTCCGTCACCACTGGAACGACCGACTGGATGTGTTTTCAACACCCGTTGTTCCGCCAATTTGGGCGAAATTTGCAGTGCAAAAGTCCCGACATTTAGCGCTGTGACTGAAGGACACAACGTAGCCTGCCATTTGTTTAACGGGGAGGGCGCAAAATGAGTGATGACGTTCTAATCAAAGCGCGCGACCTTTCTGTTCACTATCCGCTGTCGGGTGGTGGTCTGTTTGGCGAAAAGCCAGTTGTTAAGGCCGTTGAAGGTGTGAATCTCGACATCGCCAAAGGCAGCTTCTTTGGTTTGGTGGGTGAATCCGGTTCGGGTAAAACCACCCTTGGTCGTGCTTGCCTTAAGGCCGCGCCGATTACACGTGGCACAGTGGAATATAGTGATGAAGACGTCACCTATGAGCTGACAACGATGGATAAGGCGCAGGAGAAAGACTATCGCAAGCGTTCGCAACTTATCTTTCAGGATCCTTACGCAGCCCTAAGCCCGCGTATGACCGTTCGCGATATTATTGCCGAGCCGCTGGAAGTTATGGGCCTGACATCATCGCGCGAAGAAACGGACGAACGTGTCCGCGAGATCGCCGCGAAGTGTCGCCTTAACCTCGAACACCTACGTCGTTTCCCGCACGCCTTTTCCGGTGGCCAACGGCAGCGTATCTCGATTGCCCGCGCGCTGGTTTCGCAGCCTCACTTTGTGGTGGCCGATGAATCCGTGGCGGCTTTGGATGTTTCCATTCAGGCCGACGTTCTGAACCTGTTGAAAGAAATCCAGCAGGAAATGGGCCTGACATTCCTGTTCATCAGTCACGACCTTAGTGTTGTGGCACATGTCTGCGATCACGTCGCGGTGATGTATCTGGGCCGTTTGGTTGAAACTGCACCAACGCGAGAGCTGTTCGCAGCCCCGCGTCATCCATACACCAAGGCGTTGTTATCCGCGATCCCCTCGCTGGACCCTGATGATCCGAAGGTGGCACAGAAGCTTGAGGGCGAGATACCTTCGCCAACCAATCCGCCTCCGGGTTGCAAGTTCCAGACACGTTGCCCGTTCGCGACAGATATCTGCCGCAAGGACGAGCCGAAACTGGAGCATTCCAGTACCGGTCACGAAGTTGCATGCCACCACTGGCAAGAACTGATGTAAACGTAACGGTGCGCCTTGACTGCGCACCTTACGGGGTGAAGTTTACGACACCTTCCGAAGTGATCTTTACGTCTGCCAATGTGCGGTCCGAATGGCGCATGCGGTGGTTCAGCAGCTTTTGCGTCAAGCGAAGAAGCGTGCCCGCATGTGCCGGATCATCCGCCAGATTAACCAATTCCTCTGGGTCGTTTTCCAGATCGAACATCAACGGGGATAATCCGCCGTTGAAATGCACCAACTTCCATCGTTCCTCCCGTAGGATCGCTAAATTCGCCTCGTGCAAGGAAACACCGGTGGATTTCTGCCATTCGGTCGTTGTGTGCGGCTCGCTGAACTCCAGCTCCAGATGAACTGCATCGCGCCACCTTTCAGGCGCGTTACCTTCAAGGAATGGTTTTAACGAACGCCCGTCCATACCCGCAGGCACTGCTTGGCCGACCAAATCCAGAACGGTTGGCGTGAAATCGACGGATTCGGTGAAGGCATCAACCATAGTTCCATGTTGCGCAGAATTTTGCGGATCGCGAATGATTAACGGGATGTGGTACGCCCCCTCGTAAGGGTTTTGCTTACCCCAAAGATGGTGATCGCCCAATGTCTCGCCATGATCAGCCATAAGGACGATCGTGGTATCGTCGTACTGCCCCGTTTCTTTCAGGAACGCAATAATCCGGCCGATGTGCGTGTCCACCTCGGTCGCTAGCCCCAAGTATATGGACCGCAGCAACTGCACGTCATCGTCATTATTGGCGTCCACATTGCACCCGCGAACGATGTTTTCCATCTTCGGCGCATTTAGAGCGCCAACCATAAACGGATGAATCTTGGCCTGATCTTCGGGTGCTTCCTGACGACGGGGCATCGGTAGATCGGCGGGATCGTACATTTTGTTATATGGTTCGGGCGCAACGAGCGGCGGGTGCGGGCGGATATAGGTCGCAACGGCGAACCAGTCCTGATCTGTGCGCACCGACAAATCATGGATTAACGAGCTGGTAAGGAAAGCCGTGTCACTATGTTCGGCACTATAAAACGGCGGATCATCGGGGCGGGGAGCGCGCGATAGGTCCGGCGAAATAGCGTCGTAAAACCGCGTGTAATCCGGAACGTCATAGCCCTTCGACTTCAAGTATGCGCGCCATGGATAACTTTCCATAAATCGCATTTCCAACACTTCGCGAAAACCGGGCAGAAGGCTTTCTTCGGTTTTCAGATCAGGGTCGTTGGGATGGCGCGTGCGTGGATCAAGGCTGGTGTCGGTATACCCGTACAACATCGGATCATAACCCGACTTTCGCATCTCACGCGCGATGTTGGTGATGCCGTCGGACATCGGCGTACCATTCCGGATGGAGCGGTGGTTCATCGCATACATGCCAGTGAAAATACTGGCACGCGACGGCCCGCACGGGTTGGTCACCGAGAAATGTTTCGTGAAGGTAACCGCGTCTTTTCGCAACGCCGCGATGTTGGGCAGATTGACGTGTTCTGCCAATGCCCCTTCAACGCAGTCTGCGCGAAGTTGATCCGAAATGATTACGAGAATTTTGCGTTTTTTTGACATCAGCGTGATCCTTGATGACAGGTCAGGTTAAGTGCACAAAATGCCGAAATTTGCGCTGGGTCAATATAAAATTTCGCATGGAAGAAATTTTATATTCACAGCTTTCAGCACAGGGCTGACGTTACGGAAGCTTCGGGCCAATTCTGCCTAAAGGCTTGATCGAATTCGCATAGTGATGTTAGCTTTTGTTAACAAAAATATAGCCCTTACGTTATCGGGCAGTCAGGCAGATCAAAATTTGCCGACATCAACGCCGGAAGCAACATGTTTCCGGTCAGGGAGAGTTGAATTGGAATTTTTTCAACTGTTTGTCAGTGGTCTAGCAAACGGAAGTGTTTACGGTCTGATCGCGCTCGGTTTTGTGCTGATCTACAAGGCGACCGAAGCCGTTAATTTCGCCCAAGGCGATTTCATGATGTTTGGTGCCTTTATTGCGCTGTGGCTAACCAACGCCGAATATATGGGGCTGTCATTCTGGATTGCTGCGCCCTTGGCGATGGGGGCGATGGGGTTGTTTGGCTATGCGCTGGACGTAACCATCATTCGCCGCATGTTCGGGCAAAGCCAGACGGCGGTGGTTATCCTGACAATCGCACTGGGGTTCGTTATTCGCTTCGTTGCCGGATTGCTTTGGGGCCATGAACCACAAACGCTGCACTCGCCATTGGCGGTCGGTGATCTGACGATTGGTGGCGTGGTGTTGGGGATGGCTGATGTAACGATTATTGTCGTTACTGCGTTGCTAACCTTCGCGCTGTTCCAGTTTTTCAAACGTACCAAGCTGGGTTTGGCGATGCAGGCTTCCTCGCAGAACCAGATGGCGGCGTATTACATGGG
>JAGLUD010000158.1 GCA_023134935.1 Paracoccaceae bacterium
GTTTCATCAGCAAGCAGTCGGGCAATTGTCGTCTTCCCAACTCCGGGTGGGCCCCAAAGGATTAGTGACGACAGGTTACCGTGTAGCAGCATTTGACCAAGCGGGCCGTCGTCGCCAAGGATATGCTCTTGGCCTATCACCTCGCCTAACGTTTTTGGCCGCAATCGGTCCGCCAACGGACGCGGGGCGTTGCTGGGCGTTTCGCCTGCGGTGTCAAATAAGTCGGCCATGTTCCAGACCTATCGTGAAACACCGCAAAGGAAAAGGCGTGTCTACTCTGCGGGAATTGCGAAAAGGACGATGAGCGCTAAAATGACGGCCAGTAAGCCGAACCAGACTATTTGCACCGCGCGTTGACGGCCTGTTAACAGTCTGCGTGTCACAATAATCGCGATGACCGTCTGCATCATGTAATAAAACGCAAAGGTTCGGGAGGCTATGGAGATGACCTCAAAAATATCGAAGATCCAGATCAATGCTATCGAAAATGCGATTAGGACTGGATAGGCTAACCTCTCGGGCACACCGTTGCCTGTTTCCTCGACGACGAGCCCGCCTGCCCCGACTGTATCGGCGATGCCGGCCGAAAGTTGGCTCATCAATGCCGCGAAAATTAACAGGAATGGCAATACCCATGCCACATGGCCTGAAACCGCAATAATGGCCGTATCATCAGCGGTTCCGGACGGTAGGTGAATCAGCACCGGCACGACCAATGCTACGAACAGCACGTATATTACGGCGCTTGATACCTGCGCCCAAAGCATGGTGCGTGCCCGCATTTCCGCAGGATATGACCCGCCGAGATAGCGGGATGTTTCAAACCCTTGCACGACTAATAACATGCCGCCCAGCATGCGGAGGCGTGTGATGATGTCGATGTCGGATTTGGGAAGGTCCGCGCTCCAAACCCCGTTGTTCAGATTGTAGGCAAACAGGGCAAACAGCAGGGCAACGATAATGGAAAGCTTGATTGAGACCGAGACCGTCTCGACCAGTTCCAAACCTTTTAGTCCCTTCCCCCAACCGACGAGCCCAATTGCCGCGAGGATAACCGTGGCAAGAATTCCTTCGGTGGGGTCGTCGGCAAAAGGCGTCATAGATAATGCGAAAGAGGCAAGCAGACGGATGTAAAACGCCACGGATATTACGTAGGCTATGCTTAAAGAAACGTTAGAAATTTTGGCTGCAAACAGCAGATTAGGAGACCCATTGGGCGTAACTTCCAGTTTTTCACTATTTCTGATGTTGAACCGAATTACGTGACCAATGGCAAATGCGAGGACCACAATAATCAACATAGCGACAACAGCCAAGGAACCAGCGACCGCGGCCAACAGCGGTGCTGCAACCAAAAAGCCACTACCAATAATCGAGGCTAATGGCGTCACTGTCGCCTGCCACCACGCATTATTCCGCGCTTTGGGAGTCAACGAAAAGCCTGCAAGCACCACTGCGATCAGGATAATAACGACGTCAAATACCGTCATTCACATACGCTCGCTAAAAAGAAAAAACCCCGGGCGTTAACCCGAGGTTTCAATGTGCGCATCCTTTCGGATAAACGCAATTTATTCGTCAGCTGCTGCTTCTTCTGCTGCAACACGGGCTTTGTCGCCCTTGCCTTTGGCGTCGGCGTCGCGGTCAACAAGCTCGATGATTGCCATCGGTGCCATGTCGCCATAACGGAAGCCGGCTTTCAGAACGCGAGCGTAACCACCATTGCGGTCTTTGTAGCGCGGGCCGATCACGTCGAACAATTTCTTGACGGCGTCTTCCTGACGCATACGCGATTGCGCGATACGACGAGAGTGCAAGTCGCCCTTTTTACCCAGCGTGATAATCTTGTCGACGATACGCTTCAATTCTTTAGCTTTCGGCAGAGTCGTTTTGATCTGCTCGTGCTCAATCAGGGAGCAAACCATGTTCGCGAACATCGCTTTGCGGTGTTCGTGTGTACGGTTTAACTTACGGTAACCATTACCATGACGCATTTTCTTAATCCTTCATTTATACTTTGTCTGGCAGCCCATGCGGGTGGAACTACTCTCCTTGGGGCATTATTGCCCAGATATTCCCCGCCATTGCGGGCATTTTGTTAGGTGCGTAGTTGCCCACGCACCCTAATTCTTAGAAGTGGTCTTCGAACTTTTTCGCCAGCTCTTCGATGTTGTCTGGTGGCCAGTCGATGATGTCCATTCCGAGGTGCAGACCCATAGTAGTCAGCACTTCTTTGATCTCGTTCAAAGATTTGCGGCCGAAGTTCGGTGTACGCAGCATTTCTGCTTCGGTTTTCTGGATCAGATCGCCGATATAAACGATGTTGTCGTTTTTCAGGCAATTTGCCGAACGTACAGACAATTCCAGCTCGTCCACTTTCTTAAGCAGAAGCGGGTTGAACTCTAGATCGTCTTCTTCGTCGTCACGACCAGCCGCTTCAGGCTCGTCGAAGTTAACGAATACAGCCAACTGGTCCTGAAGGATACGGGCCGCAAAAGCGATCGCATCTTCGGAAGAAATCGAACCGTCAGTTTCAACAGTCAGCGTCAGCTTATCATAATCCAGAACCTGACCTTCGCGGGTCGGCTCAACTTTATAAGAAGCTTTAGTTACTGGCGAGAACAGCGCATCCACAGAAATCAGGCCGATTGGCGCATCTTCTGGGCGGTTCTTGTCAGCAGCAACGTAACCTTTGCCGGTTTCGACAGTCAGTTCCATGTAAAGCGTCGCGCCATCGTCGAGGTGACAGATAACGTGATCTTTGTTCAGGATTTCGATGCCGTTTGTTTCAGCAATATCGCCAGCCGTCACAACACCCGGACCAGTTGCGTTAATCGCAACACGTTTCGGGCCTTCGACTTCCATGGAAACCGCAACACCTTTGAGGTTCAAAACGATGTCGGTAACGTCTTCACGTACACCGGCAACCGAGGAGAACTCGTGCAATACGTTGTCAATCTGCACCGACGTGATGGCCGCGCCCTGAAGCGAGGACAACAGAACGCGACGAAGCGCGTTGCCGAGTGTCAGACCAAAGCCGCGCTCCAATGGCTCAGCAATTGCTGTTGCCATGCGAAGTGCGTCTGCGCCGGGTTTGATTTCCAGCGACGTTGGGCGGATGAGTTCCTGCCAATTCTTGTGGATCATATTATGGCCTCCATACTTGTTCCCGACTGGATCCGGTGGGGAACGCCCGAGGTTTATAAACAGAACAGACTGCGCCCGAAAATACAGGCACAGTCCGGTAGTAAATTAGCGTTATACGCGACGACGCTTTGGTGGGCGACAGCCGTTGTGGGCCATTGGGGTCACGTCACGGATCGATGTGATGTTCAGACCAATTGCAGCCAGCGCACGAAGTGCAGACTCACGACCCGAACCTGGGCCCTGAACTTCAACTTCAAGCGTTTTCATGCCATGCT
>JAGLUD010000159.1 GCA_023134935.1 Paracoccaceae bacterium
TAACAATTCGTGTATGTGATTCCCTTTCATGCGAGCTGGCAGGGGCCGAGAAGCTGTTAGCCGATCTTGGCGAGAAGTATTCAGCGGGCGACGTTCGTATCCTTCGCGCACCTTGCATGGGCCGTTGCGATACCGCGCCGGTGTTGGAATTGGGGCATAACCACATCGATCATGCAGATTTGGCGAAGGTCGAGGTGGCGATTGACGCGGGCGACACCCACCCACATATCCCCGATTACGAGACGGTCGAGGCCTATTACGATGCGGGCCGAAACAGCGCCCATTACGCCATGATGACGGGGGAGGTTTCTGTTAAAACGGTGATCGATACGGTTAAGGATTCCGGCCTTCGTGGCCTTGGCGGGGCGGGTTTTCCGACCGCGCGGAAGTGGGAACTGGTACGGGCGGAAAAAGGCCCTCGATACCTCGCCGTGAATGCGGACGAGGGGGAACCCGGGACATTCAAGGACAGGTATTACCTCGAACGCGAGCCGCTGGTTTTTCTGGAGGGGACGCTGATTGCCGCTCGCGTGATTGGCGCGGAAAAGTGCTACATATACCTGCGTGATGAATACCCTGTCGTGCGCGAAATTTTGCAAACCGAGATTGGTAAGCTGGAAGGCGCGGGTATTTTCCCTGTCGGCTATTTCAATCTGCGTCGCGGTGCTGGTGCGTATATTTGCGGCGAGGAAAGCGCGATGATCGAGAGCATCGAGGGCAAGCGCGGCATTCCTCGCCATCGCCCGCCTTACGTTGCACAAAACGGCATTTTCGGACGTCCGACTTTGGTACATAACGTCGAGACGTTGCATTGGGTCGCACGGATTATGCGCGAAGGGCCGAAAATTTTGAACGGGGTTGAGAAGAACGGGCGCAAGGGTATGCGGTCTTACTCCGTGTCCGGTCGCGTGAAAAATCCGGGGGTGAAATTGTTGCCTGCGGGATCAACCATCACCGATATTATCGAGGCCTCCGGCGGGATGATGGACGGACATACGTTTAAGGCCTACCAACCGGGCGGGCCGTCGTCGGGATTGCTGCCTGCCAGTATTAACGATGTGCCGCTGGACTTCGATACGTTGCAACCGCTTGGTACGTTCATCGGCTCAGCGGCCGTTGTGGTATTGTCAGACCTAGACAGCATACGCGATGCGGCGTTGAACATGCTGCGTTTCTTTGCAGCCGAAAGCTGTGGTCAATGCACACCATGCCGTGTCGGTTGTGATAAAGCAGTGTTGTTGATGCAAGACGGTAACTGGGATGGCGGTCTGCTGACAGAATTATCCGAAACTATGATCGACGCGTCAATTTGTGGACTGGGTCAGGCGGCGCCTAACCCCATCCTCTCGGTGCTGAAGTATTTCCCTGACGAGGTTTAAGCGCCCTGAACCTGATCCATCACCCGCATGAAGTTGCCGCCAATGAATTTGGCGACGGTTTCTTCGGAATGCCCACGCTGTAACAAAGCGCCAACGACCAGCGGCATCTTGCGATAGGTTTCCAGAACGGGTTGGTAATTGGCGTCCATATCCGAACCAAGCGCGACGTGGTCTTCTCCAACCAGATTAACCAACTCTTCGATCCGGTCGATAAACCCTGCTAAAGTGTTAATGCCGATGCCAGCCGGCCAAGCACCGATATACCCACCGGAATCCGCGATCGACTTCGCTAGTTCAGCCGATATGAAACGCGGGTGTTCAAATGCCGGCGCATTGATGTGACTGTGCGTGATAACGACCGGCTGGGTCGAGGCTGCCACGATCTGTTCTGCTGTCTTGGCGGAAGCATGGGAGGCATCAATCACGATCCCTGCATCGTTCATTCCCGCGACAACTTCGTGCCCGAAATCCGTTAACCCACGGTTAAGGTCTTCACCTGTAGTGATGTCACCTAGGGTGTTGTTGTGGTAGTGGATCAGGCCGATCATCCGCACGCCGTCATCATACACGGTTTGCAGGCGGTCGATGTCGTTTTCAAGGAAATCCGCACCCTCCATCCCCAGAATTGCCGCTTGGCGACCCAAGGCATG
>JAGLUD010000016.1 GCA_023134935.1 Paracoccaceae bacterium
CATAACGATCAGCGCCATGATCATGCGGGCGTTATCAGTTGCCCATGTGACCAAGCCCTTCATTACTCGGATCCCTCAACGGTCGCGTTGATCTTGCTGCCATCAATGGTGAATTCCAGCCCGACGGTTATCACGTCAACGGTATCCGGCAGGCCAGCCAGCCAGATGCCGTCTGCACTATCGCGAAGGACTGTTACCGGCATGAAACGGGCAAACCCGTTGTCAGAAATCCGCACACCCAGCGTGCCGTCCATATCCAGCGTTAAAACATGTTGCGGCAGCAGATGACCCTTTTCGCCTTCAAGCGCGATGCCGATCTCGGCGGTTTCACCGTCGCGGATCGACAGGTCGGCGTTATCAACGGTAATCTCGACACGGAACGTGCGCGTGACCGGATCAGAAGAACGTGACAGGAAGGTCACTGTACCAAGTACGCGTTTGCCGGACACTAGATCAGCGCCCGCAAACGCACCGAGTTCGATTTTATTAATGTCGATTTCCGTGGCGAAACCAACCAGCTTAACCGTATTCAAATCGATGATCGTAGCGCACAGACCACCGGGTTGCATCAAGGAACCCAGCTCGGCACTGTCCGTTTCCAGTATGCCCGCGAAAGGCGCACGAATTTCTAGACGGCTAATTTCTTGTTCAATTTGCAGAACACCGGCCTGCGCGGACTGAAGCCCGGCTTCGCGCGAAACGACCGCTGTTTCAGGGCCAAAGCCACGGGCCGCCAGATCGGCAGCATTCGCGGCACTGACCTCAGCATCTGCCAGACGGGCTTTCGCCTCGGCCAATTGCGCAGAACGAATGCCCGGATCAAGCGAGCACAGAAGCTGACCTTCTTCAACAGCAGCCCCTTTACGAAGCGGCTCGGATACCACCAGACCGGAAGTCTGCGCCCGCACATCAACACGTCGTGCAGCCTCGGTACGACCACGTAGGATAATCCCGCTTTGGACATCTTGTGCAATGGAATGCTGAGCAACAACGGACACTGCATCGGAACGCTCAATCGTTTCCTCAACCATCGCCATTTCAGTCTCTTCATCCGCCGAAAAGGACTTCAGCAAGTCACGCTCCATAACAAAGAAGTAAATCGCAATCGCAACCGCGATAGACACTAGGATCGGAAATATCCGCATTGAGGGCTCCAGCAGAAGGCGCAAAAAGGCGCGAAAGCATATTCTGGGTTAAATATGGATGGTTTGGCAGCAAAGCAAGGATGGCATGCACGTTAATTGCGAATAACTATAGTTTACTACACGGCATATTAACAAAACTCCGTGATTTGCGACCCGATCGGCGAAATTTTGACGGCTTTTGCGTTTTCACAGGTTTTGGCATTGGCAATCCCCCGTGCATGCAGCTAGTGTTCCGCCAACAAAAATACGGAGAAGAGAATTGAGCGAGACTGATTCCTTTATCGAAGAGGTATCCGACGAGGTACGTCGCGATAAGCTGTTTGGATTTTTCAAGAAATATCTGTGGGTATTCATAGCCATTGTGATTTTCATCGTGGGCGGCGCTGCCGTAAACGAATACTTGAAAGCCAAGAACGAAACCCAAGCACAAGCGGTGGGCGAGGCCTTGTTGGCCGCCCAAACTGCTGATGACGGCGGCGCATTTGCGGCCATTGCTGCAGATGGCGGCGCAGCTGCCGTTTTGGCGCTGCTGGATCAAGCAGCGGTTCTCGCGTTTGAGGGCCAACCAGGCGCAGCAGCGGCAATTCTTGACGGAATCGCATCTGACGCGGACGTTCTGCCGCTTTACCGAGATCTTGCATTGTTGAAATCCGTAATGGTTAACGGCGAGAACATGAGCGCCCCAGACCTAGACAGCGCTTTGTCCGGCCTGACATCGATTGGTGCTCCGTTCCGTCTTTTGGCGATCGAGCAACGCGCGATTGTTAACCTTCGCAATGGTGACACAGCGGCCGCGTTGAGCGACCTTAGCGAAATTCTGGTCGATTCCAACGCAACTCAGGACTTGCGTAATCGCGCACAAGAGTTGACGATATCACTGGGTGGCGAGATAGTGTCCCCACCGACCGATGGCTAAGACCCTCGGACAGAACAGTAATTTGGTTGAACGAGGCATACGAGTATGGGTTATTTGCGAGTTTCAATTGGCCGAATAGGCCGCCTCGGCACCTTGGCACTAACGCTAGGCGCGCTGGCCGCATGCGGTTCTTCAGATAAACCGCTGACAGGTCAACGCTTTGCGATTGGCGCTGGCGATGCCACTGCGGTGGTGAACGCCACTGCCAGCATTCGATTGCCTCGTGCAGTGCCTAATGCAGAATGGACCGATGTAAACGGCTCCCCTCAGCATAAATTCGGCCACGCAGATTTCAGCAATACACCTACACTTCGCTGGAGCGCCGATATCGGCACTGGCGTTGGGCGCAACACGCGCATCACTTCCGGCCCAGTATCGGGTGGCGGTTTGGTTTATACGATGGACGGCGCGGCGGTTATTACCGCACTTTCATCTGACGGTTCCGTTGCATGGTCGGTGAATGTAACACCTGTCACCGAAAAGTCGGTCGATGGTTCCGGCGGCGGCGTGTCCTACGCAAACGGCGTAATTTATGCCGGCACAGGCTTTGGCGAACTTCTGGCGATCGATGCGGCATCAGGTAGCATCATGTGGCGCCGGATGTTCGAAGCCGCCATTCGTTCAACCCCAACATCTGATGGACGTTCCGTATTTGTCGTAACACGCGGCGACGTAGCCTATGCAGTTGATGCCAAAACCGGCGCACTGGATTGGGTGCA
>JAGLUD010000160.1 GCA_023134935.1 Paracoccaceae bacterium
CTTGGAAGTCTTCACCGCCCATTTCGACTTGCAAAGCGTCGAGTGCAGGCATTTCTTCGCGGCAAGGCGCGCACCATGTGGCCCAGAAGTTGACTAGACGGAACTGGCCGTTAGTGTCGGCGAAGGACATTTTGTTGCCCTCGATGTCTTCGAATTCGACGGTGATCATTTCGATAGGGTCTTTGCCGATTTTCATCTTCCGCATGTCGTCTACCCGCATGTCCAGAATGATCTGGCGGGTTTCGGTATCAATTGCTGCCGCAGGGTTTGCACCCAATGTCAGAGCGGCGTATAGCAGGGCGGTAAGAAGGGGTCTTTTCATTTTGGCCTCGTGGATTGAACGGGTATCTCTATGTCGGACAAAAAATCATCGAATGCAATGTGGGGCGGGCGGTTTGCCGCCGGGCCGGATGCGATCATGGAGGCGATCAATGCCTCGATTGATTTCGACAAACGTATGGCCCGACAGGACATTGAAGGTTCCCGCGCCCACGCGGCGATGTTGGCTGCCTGTGGTATTATTACCTCTAGCGATGGTGAGGCGATCAGGGAAGGCCTGCTCACGGTATTGTCAGAGATCGAGGCTGGAGAGTTTACCTTTTCGAAAGAACTTGAAGATATTCATATGAATGTTGAGTCGCGCTTGAAGGATCTGATTGGGGAGCCTGCGGGGCGGTTACATACTGGGCGGTCGCGCAACGATCAGGTTGCGACGGATTTCAAGTTGTGGACGCGGGATCAGTTTGACGGCGCGATTGACGGGCTGGATGCTTTGATGGGTGCGTTGCTAGGGCAGGCGGAGGCTGGCGCGGACATTGTTATGCCCGGGTTTACGCATTTGCAGGTGGCGCAGCCGGTGACGTGGGGGCATCACATGATGGCCTATGTGGAGATGTTTGCGCGGGATAAATCGCGGATGCAGGACGCGCGTGTGCGTATGAATGAATCGCCCTTGGGTGCGGCTGCACTGGCAGGTACGGCGTATCCGATTGATCGGGATATGACGGCGAAGGCGTTGGGCTTCGATCGGCCGTCGGCTAATTCGCTTGATGCGGTGTCAGATCGGGATTTCGCGTTGGAGTTTTTGTCTTGTGCTTCGATTTGTGCGACGCATTTGAGCAGGTTTGCTGAGGAACTGGTGATCTGGTCTTCGGCGCAGTTCAGATTTGTGGTTCTGTCGGATCGGTTCTCGACAGGTTCGTCGATCATGCCGCAGAAGAAAAATCCGGATGCGGCGGAATTGATCAGGGCCAAGGTTGGTCGGATTAATGGTTCACTGGTGGCGTTGTTGACGATCATGAAAGGGTTGCCGCTGGCCTATTCCAAGGACATGCAGGAAGACAAAGAACAAGTGTTTGATGCGGCCGACAGTCTTATGCTGGCGCTTGCTGCGATGACCGGAATGGTCGGGGATATGAAGCCGAACGTAGACAGTTTGCGTGAATCTGCGGCGATGGGGTTCTCCACCGCGACGGATCTGGCGGACTGGTTGGTTCGTGAACTTGGATTGCCGTTCAGGGATGCGCATCACGCGACGGGTGCTTTGGTGAAAATGGCCGAGGATAAGGGCTGCGATTTGCCGGAATTGTCATTGAAAGAGATGCAATCAGCGCATCCCGAAATCAACCAGAGCGTTTATTCTGTATTAGGGGTGGACAACTCTGTGGCGAGTAGGGCAAGTTATGGTGGAACAGCACCGGATCAAGTTCGCGAACAAGTCGCGCGTTGGAACGGGAAGTTGAAATGAGGGCAATTCTGTTTGTGATCGGGATTGTTTTGCTTGGGGTAACCGCGTCTTGCGGGATTAAAGCCTCGCCGACTAATCCGACTGCGTTAAGCGAGAGCGCTGGCTGATCGTTTGTGTTGTTCCAAAATATAATAAGGAACTACATAATGAGAAATATTCTACAAATACTGATGATCGGGATTATCGCCGCATTACCAAGTATGGCATTCGCCACAGATGTGTGGCGGCACGGGGAATTCCGCGGAACTGTTATTCTGACGGTTACCGGAAATGTCGCGTTACCGACGCGGGACGGAAGTTCTGCTGAAGTTGATAAATTCTTTATTTTCAATGACATTACTTTTGATAAGGCTGCGCAGTTCGACACGGCAGCGCTGCAAGCGCTGCCACAGGTTACGGTAAACGCGGATTTCCCTAAAGGTGGGCATGTTTATTCTTTCGAGGGACCGTTACTTGAATCGGTGCTGGATTCAGTCGGGGCAACGGGTGATGTGGTGACTATTCGTGCGCTAGATGGCTACGCCGTCGATATATCACTGGCAGATGCTTATGCGGCCGGTGCGGTTGTGGCGCTGAAGCGTGATGGTATTCCCTTCGCGATCGGAGATTTTGGACCGACGCATGTTGTGTTCCCGCGGGTTGACCGTGCGGGTCTGGCGGACATGAACGATGATTGGTGGGTCTGGTCGATTTATCATATCCACGTGGAATAGGCGAATTCGGGGTTGGCCTGCGCCGACCCTATCCCTTATACCTAAGGCCTGATTTAGCTATATGGATCAAGCTTGATGGACCACTTTATCTACCGTAACGGCGCTCTGCATGCCGAGGATGTTTCGATAAGCGAGATCGCTTCGGTTGTCGGCACGCCGTTTTATGTGTACTCGACCGCGACGCTGGAACGCCATTATCAGGTGTTTGACGAGGCGCTTGCGGGAATGGACCACTTCATTTGCTATGCGATGAAAGCCAATTCCAACATGGCCGTGTTACGGATCATGGCGGCGATGGGAGCTGGAATGGATGTTGTTTCGGGCGGTGAATATGCCCGCGCGATTGCGGCAGGAGTTCCGGGCGAGCACATCGTTTTTTCCGGCGTGGGCAAAACCCGCGAGGAAATGGCGGCGGCATTAACCGGCGGTATTCGCCAGTTCAACATCGAAAGCGAACCCGAAATGCGGGTGCTGAACGAAGTGGCGTTATCGCTTGGCAAAGTGGCTCCGATCACGGTGCGGGTAAATCCTGATGTGGATGCCAAGACGCATGCAAAAATTGCGACAGGGAAGTCCGAGAACAAGTTTGGTATCCCGATATCAAAAGCTCGTGAAGTTTATGCCGAGGCCGCAAGTCTGAACGGGCTGGAGGTTGTCGGGATCGACGTGCATATCGGCAGTCAACTGACGGACCTTGCACCTTACGAGGACGCCTTCAACAAAGTAGCAGAGTTGACCGAAACGCTACGGGCGGACGGCCATGATATACGGCGGTTGGATCTGGGCGGCGGCCTCGGCATTCCTTATGAGCGCTCGAATGAAGCGCCACCGTTGCCGATGGAATATGGCGAGGTGATCCGTCGGACGGTAGGCCATCTGGGTTGTGAAATCGAGATTGAACCGGGCCGTCTTATTGCGGGTAATGCCGGATTGTTAGTGACCTCGATTATTTACCGTAAAGAAGGCGAGGGGCGTGATTTCCTGATTGTCGACGCCGCCATGAACGACCTAATCCGCCCGGCAATGTACGAGGCGCACCACGATATTATCCCTGTGATCGAACCCGACGTGGGTGTAGAGCCTACTCCGCATGATATCGTCGGGCCAGTGTGCGAAAGCGGCGATACGTTCGCCAAGGAACGCAACATGCCGCCGATGATAGCGGGTGATCTTATGGCGTTCCGGTCCGCAGGGGCATACGGAGCAGTGATGGCAAGCGAATACAACTCGCGGCCGTTGATCCCCGAAGTGCTGGTGAAAGGTGATCAATTCGCCGTGGTTCGGGCGCGTCCGACCTATGAAGAAATGATGAACCGCGATACCATTCCAGACTGGATGGTGTGAGTCGAATTAGATTCACACCCACAATCAGGATGACGGAATGAACCAGCTTTGGGCAGGTTACGTTGACAAAAGGTACGGAAGTATCATCAGGAAGTTGCGGTTGCGACTGGTCTTGTCGCGTGGTGCACTATGGATGGAAATGTTGGTGCGCCGGTTTTGGCAACTTTGGACGTTATTGCTGTTTTCGTATGCATTCTTAGCGTTTGGCGGGCTGAATTTGGTGTCCCAGAATGTCGGGCGTGGGCTGGTCATTGCACTTCTGCTGGGTGGTTTAGGGTTCTTCGTTTTCGGGTTTCTTGGCCTGAAAATCCCGCGCCATAATGTTGTGATTGATCGGCTTGACGGCGAAGGTGCACCGCTTGCCTCGCTGCGGGATCAGTCCGCAACGGGTAGGGAAGATCCTTTGACCCGTGCGCTTTGGGAAAAGCATCAGACTGAAATGGCGGTACGGGCGGCCGCGCTGCAACCTTCGCCACCGGACTTACGGCTGGCCTCGTTTGATCGATACGCGCTTCGCTTGATGGCGCTGCTTTGCGCGACAGTGGCCGTATTTTTCGCCCCCTCGGGTGGCATAACATCCGTCAAAAATGCGATTTCACTGCCGGTTTTTGCGGGCAGTACCGCTGCGAGTATTGAGGCTTGGGCGACACCTCCGTCCTATACGGGCAAGCCACAGGTGTACCTTGGCGAGGTCGCGGACGGCGTTATTTTGAATCTTCCTGTTGGCACTAAAATTGTGATGCAGGTTTATGGCGGGTCTGACGAGGTGGCGCTAATCGCGAGCGTTTCGGATGACGACGTGTTGTTTTCCGGCGATGAGACGACGGTGAGAAATGCCACCGTAACGGTCGATCAGTCGGGTGAAGTCGAAGTGTTGGATGGCGGCACGGTGCTGGACGGCTGGCGCATTCTTGCGGCGCGCGATGATGCGCCCAACGTAATCGTGATCGAAGAAGTCGGTCAGACTACGTCGGGTGCGCTGCGATTGCCGTTCAAGGCGACGGATGACTACGGGATTGTGGCGGGTGGTGCGCAAATTACGCTGGATATGGATCGCGTTGATCGGCGCTTCGGGCTTGCGCCGAACCCGATCACAAGGGAGCCGCTAATCGCTAGTTTACCGCTTCCATTTAGGGGTGCGGCGACCGATATTTCCGAGGTTTTGGTTGAGGACTTTAGTAAAGACCTTTGGGTTGGAATGCCCGTGATAATTACGCTTAGTGTGCGGGATGCAGCGGGGCAGATCGGCGAGGTTCAAACGCTCGGCTCTTTGCCCGGAAAGCGATTTTACGTGCCGCTCGCAGCTGCAATTGCAGAGCAGCGACGCGATTTGTTGTGGTCGCCGGAAAACGACAAACGTGTTTTACGTGTACTTAAATCCGTTACCAACATGCCTAGTGATCTGGCGTTATCTAGTGGGTCGTATCTGAAGGTTCGCTCGGCTATTCGGCGATACGAGCGGATGTTGGAGGACGGTGTTTCAGCTGAAGAACGGGCTGAAATCACCGAAACCTTATGGAGCATTGCTGTGTTTCTGGAAGACGGAGACCTTGGCGATGCGCGGGAACGTCTGCGTCGCGCACAGGAGAAATTGTTGCAAGCGATCGAGCAGCAGGCCGAGCAGGAGGAAATCACCAACCTTATGGAAGAACTGCGCGATGCGACTGATGAGTACCTCGATATGCTTGCGGCAGAGGCCGAGGGAAATCGGGAGGCGAACGAAACAGCGCAACAACCCGGTGGCAACGAACGATTGCGCCAAATGCTGGATGAACTTCAACGCCTAGCCGAAAACGGCGAGTCCGAAGCGGCGCGCCAATTGCTGGAAGCTATGCGACAGATGTTGGAGGACGCTGAGGTGGCCGAGCAGAGTGGCGGTAATTCCCAGCAGGTAGAACAGATGCAAGACGCGCTTGGGCAGCAGCAAGCATTGTCGGATCAGACGTTTCAGCAGTTACAAGAATTGTTGGAAAACGGAGGCGACGGCTCGCCCGAAATGGAAGAGGCGTTGGCCGAGCAACAGGAAGCGCTGCGTGAATTTCTTGAGAATTTGCAGGCTCAACAAAGCGATTCCGCAGGCGAGGCAACGGGCGAAGCTGGTGACAACATGGAGGCTTCACGAGATTTCCTGGGTGAAGGCGATCTGGGCCAAGCGTTGAACGAGCAGGCAGAGGCCATCGAGAACTTGCGCGAGTCTATCCGACGGCTTGGTGAAGAAATGCAGCAGGCAGGGCAGGGACGCGACGGTTTGCAGGAGGGCGAGACGCAGGACACACCCGCTGGTGATGATCCTTTGGGGCGGCCATTGGGGCGCACGGGCACGACGGAATCGGGTGACACCTATGTGCCAGATCAAAATGCGTCCGAACGCGCGCGAGAACTGCTGGACGAAATCCGGCGCAGGTCTGGTGATATTGATCGGCCAGAGGCGGAAATCGATTATTTGAAGCGGCTGTTAGACCGCTTCTAGCTGAAGAATTTGGCGATTATCCAGTCGTAGCCCTGCATCACCAAACCCCACACGTACGCGCCGAGGACTTCGGCTTTGCCGCGAAGTAAATCAACGAAATTGGCGTAGCTTTCCAGATACGGACCGACTACGGGCAGGTATTCTGTGATCGTACCGCGAGAGATATAGGCCGCGCCTAAGACCACAAAGATTAACAAAATTAACGAAAACCCTCGGCGGAACCTTCGAGCGGGTACCTGTTCCTTCAATTCGTCTGCGGTTAATTTCACAGATTTCGACCGGACGGAATTCTTTAAGGCTTCGACGTTTGGCACACGTGACCGAGGTCCACCAAGTTCGACTGGAATATCGGAAATATCCCGCGCAACAGGCTTGGGCGCGTCTTCGAGAGCATCCTCGACAGCCATCTGTTCGCTGAGGGCTGCGGCGATCAGATCATCATCCATTATATTAAGGGACTCAGAGGATGTGTCTGCCGGCGCAGTGGTTTTTGCCTCGTCCTGAACGAGGGGTAATTCTTCGTGGCTAGTAGATGTGTCATCTATTTCAACGTCACTATCATCGTCTTTGGAAGGGTCGTTCCATACAAAATCCGAGAAACCACCTTCGGTTTCATCCGCGCCTTCCCATGGGCGTTCATCTTCGTCTGCGTCATCAAACAAGGGTTCAGCCTCGTCGGGAATTGCCGGCGAACTCTGGATCGGTGGCATGTCATCCGGCGGCGTATAGGTGGATTCGGAGGCGATTTCGCCGTCTGAATCATCACGCGCTTCTTGTGCTAGCGCGGCGATTTCCTTCCAGATCGGGTTTTCTTCGTCGTCGTCTTGTGCCTCCGGTTCAACGTCGGTGGCATCACCTTCTATATCGTCGGGATCGGCTTCCGCCATCACATCGTCAGGTGCTTCAAGATCCGTTGTTTCGTCGTATTCGGTGCCTGTGTCGAATTCCTCATCAGTGGAAATAGCGCTTGCATCTTCTAGCGGAATGCCCACTTTTTCTTCGACTTCTTCGACTTCTTC
>JAGLUD010000161.1 GCA_023134935.1 Paracoccaceae bacterium
GAGAGGTCTGCGATATCCGGCGTTTCCTCCGCGGAGGTTTCGTCCTGCTCGACAAGGGTTTCTTCACTGTCTCCGGCGATTTCATCTAATTCATCAAAATAAGAAGAGAGGTCTGCGATATCCGGCGTTTTCTCCGCGGAGGTTTCGCCCTGCTCGACAAAGGTTTCTTCACTGTCTCCAGCGATTTCACCAGCCGAGCGCGGGTTGGTGGCTTCGCCGCTTCGGGCTTGTGTCCATATGGTCATGCATTCGGTGCACTGAACGTCTTGGCCGGTGACGGCAATATCGCTCTCGTCAACATCGTACTGTGTTGAGCAGGTTGGACATGTAATTCGCATAACCACCTCGGTAAAAAATTGCGGATTCGCATAAAACGAATCACCTATAAATACAGTTTTACCCATGACGCCGCAGCTTTCCAAGCGTTGCGATGCATTCAGGTGATGTTGTCTTTTGAAGCTGCGAAAGATAAACGGTTTCAAAGAGACAATTTAGGTGAGTTCCATGCTGCTAATTAGATCCCAATTTGCCAATTTGATTATGTATTTGCTGTTGGCGATATTCGGGATTGTAGGCTTTCCACTGGCGATCTGGTCGCGCACCGGCGCGTTGATGGTTATTAAAGGGTACGCAGCGTCGGTTTTCTGGCTGTACCGCGTAACCTGTGGTTTACATGTAGAATTTCGCGGTAAGGTGCCCGAGGGCGAAATGTTGGTTTGTTCTAAGCACATGTCTTTTCTAGATATTTTGATGCTGGCCTACATGTTGCCGCGCGTGAAGTTTATTATGAAACGCGAATTGATTTGGGCGCCGGTACTTGGGTTTTATGGCTGGCGGATCGGATGTCCGCCTGTTGCGCGGGGCAAGAAGGGCTCGGCGATTAAGGCCATGGTTAATCACCTTGAGGCCGATAGCGACGTCGGGCAAACGGCAATATTTCCGCAAGGAACGCGGGTTTTGCCTGGGGCCAAGGACGCCTACAAAATCGGGGCGGGCGTGATTTATACGCGTATGGAACGACCGTGTGTGCCTGTTGCCACGAATGTAGGTGTACTTTGGGCACGGCGTTCACCAATTCGCAAGCCGGGAACCGCCGTACTGGAGTTTCTTGAACCCATTCCGGCGGGCTTGGAGCTGAAAGAATTCATGGCCCAGCTTGAAAATGTCATCGAGAAGAATTCAAACCGCCTAATGATCGAGGCGGGATACGAGTTCGAAAAGTAATTACTTACCTTCGCCAAACAGGTTATCGACGAGCGATTTAAGCGCATTTGCTAACTCGTCGGCTTGCGGGCCGGTCGTTTTAACCTCGATCTGAGAACCACATGCCGCCGCCAACATAAGCAGCCCCATGATGCTGTCACCAGACGCTTCATTTCCATCACGAAAAACTTCGGCGTCGGCATCGTAATGTTCAACCACATCAACAAATCTGGCCGAGGCGCGGGCGTGCAGCCCTTTTTCATTCTTGATGTCGAGGATCATAGTGAACCCTTTGTGTTAAGCGGTGATTTTGGTGGTGCAGTCCAGATACTTGTGACCGGCGGTTACGGCACGGGCGACGGCCTCTTTCAAACCCATTCGGCGGGCTTTGGCCAACTTCACAAGTAACGGCAGGTTGGTGCCATAGATCACCGCGCGGTTGTCGGCTTTGCAGGCTTCGACTGCCAAATTGGACGGTGTGCCGCCGAACATATCAGTGACGACTACAACGCCGTCACCGGTGTCTACGGATTTGACCGCAGCATCGATTTCGGCTTGTTTCGCTGTGCGATCACAATCAGCGCCAATGGCGATAGACTCGATGCCGGATTGATGGCCAACAACGTGCTCCAGCGCCAACAGATATTCGCGCGCTAAACCGCCATGGGCTACAATTACGATACCAATCACTTCGGGGCCGTTCCTTTCGGTGTCGCCAAAGACTCAAGTAGGCGATCCAGTTCTCGGTGGCGAATAGACACCTGCCAGCCGTCTTCCGCAAGCAGTTTCGCGAGGCTTTCTGTCACACTCACGGATCTGTGTTTCCCCCCCGAACATCCAAGCCCGATGGAAAAATACGCCTTACCCTCTTTACGATACGCGGGCAGCAGCAGGCGGCACATACCGCAAAGCTGCTCAAAGAACGCATTATACAGCGGATCCGCCTTGACGAAATCGGCGACGGCCTTGTCCGTGCCGTTCAATGCGCGCAGGTCTTCTTGCCAATGGGGGTTTTGCAAAAACCGGCAGTCGATGATCATATCAACGCCGCGTGGAGTGCCGCGTTTGTAAGAAAATGACTGCACCGAAATCGCCAGACTGTGGGACTGGTCGTAATCGAATATTCGACCCATTTCGGCCTTCAAGTCGTGCGGTGAAAAGTCGGTGGTTTCGATCAGGATATCGGCGCGCTCGCGCAGGCTTTGTAGCAACTCTGCTTCATAGCGAATGCCGACAATCGGCGCCTCGTCAGGGGCGGCGGGGTGACGGCGACGGGTTTCAGTGAAGCGGCGCAGCAGAGTTTCCTGGTTGCAATCAAGGAACACGAGCGTTGGTGGCGTTTGCGTATCGCTGTCCAGAATTTCCAGAATAGCGGTGGGATCAAACCCACGTGTACGAGTGTCTACACCAATTGCCAACGGTCGTTCCACCGGACCACCAGACAGCAGGCGGGGCAGCAGGTGCATGGGAAGATTGTCGATGGCCTCATAGCCCATATCTTACAGAATATGGATCGCAGTGGAGCGTCCGGCGCCTGCGGGGCCGGTGATCAACAGAATTGGTTTATCGGGTTCGCTGGACATTTCAGCCTCGAGGTTTGGTCACTCAACCCGTCCGATTTTCATCAGTTGGTTAAGTGCTGCGGCGAGATTCGGTCTATCTTTGCCAAAAACGAGATCAATCTCAACACCCAATATCGTGAGAGAGCGGTTTGGTGGCAACCTATCCGGCTCGATTTGGTCGAGATCGACGACGCAGGTAATGAGGGTGCTCGGCTGTGATTTGGCGGCTAACAAGCCGATGCCACGTGCTTCTATCAAGCCTTTGATTGCGGGTGGGCATTGGGCAAATAACACGCCTTCATCGTTGGTGACGATGACGCGATCATCAGCCACCAGAACGGCATTCATTCCCATCAAAGCCAGTGCCAGCCCGGATTTGCCGGAGCCGGAAGTGCCAATGATAAGAAGACCCGATTGGTCGTAAGCGACACAGGTTCCGTGCAGAGTGGATTCGGTTGTCATCAGACTGGCAGAAGAACGGTGAAGCGCGCACCCGTCGGGGTGTTCGGATCATCGCCATAGATGTTTTCCGCCCAGATTTCACCACCGTGTGCTTCGACGATCTGCTTGGAAATTGACAGTCCAAGACCGGAGTTGTTGCCGAAATCCTGTTTAGGTCGGCTGGAATAGAAACGCTTGAAAACGTCTTCGAGGTTGTCTTTGGGGATGCCGCAGCCGGTATCTTCGATCAAGACAGCGACCTCGCCATGTTCGTGCTGGAATGCACTCACAGTTACAGAGCCACCTTCAGGAACAAAGGAAACAGCGTTTGTGATCAGGTTAACAAAAACCTGCGCGAGGCGACTTTCCAACCCGATGATGTTTGGCGTCGCCTCGTCGAAATTTGCGATTATCGATACACCGCCAGCGACCGCCAGTTCAGATTGGTAATCAACCAGATTTTGCAACATCTTGACCACGTCTATCGAAACCATTTCGTCCGTCGCAAGTTCTGCATCCAGACGCGAGGCATTGGAGATGTCGGTGACGAGGCGATCCATCCGGTTCACATCGTCGCTGATGAC
>JAGLUD010000162.1 GCA_023134935.1 Paracoccaceae bacterium
CGTAATGCCTGAATGCCGAGCCAGATCAGATATGCAGCGCCGACCCACTTCACTAGCGAAAACGCAATTGCCGATGTGGCAAGAATGGCGGATAGGCCGACGGCGGCCATTAGGACGTGGACGAATGCACCGCTCCAGATGCCAAACATGGCGGCGAAACCGGCGGCGCGACCTCCTTTAGCGGTTTTGCCAAGGATGAATGCGATGTCGGGTCCGGGGGCGAGGTTCAGCAAGACGGCAGCCGTCAGGAACGTGGTCCAGTGGAGGAGGGAATAATCAAACATGAAGAAATGGTAACCACACTTTCATATACCTGTCACGCGGTATATCGTTCGCCGAACACGCGCTATTGATGAAATGGAAAACTAGATGTCAGAACTAACACTCATCCGTCACGGACAGGCGCAAACTGGCGCAAAAGACGAGGCGAGTTATGACAAGCTTAGCGATCTTGGCCACGAACAGGCTGGCTGGCTGGGCGAACATTTCCAGCGAACGCACGGGTATGATCAGATTATATCGGGCGCGATGAACCGTCAGATTCAGACAGCGCAATCACTTAATTTGACGACCCCGCATCATCATGATCCGCGCCTGAACGAGATGGATTATTTTGGGCTCGCCGACAGCCTGTTGCAAACCAATGGTGTTGCATGGCCCACATCCGAGGCTGAATTTATCACCCACCTTCCACAAGTTCTTAACGCTTGGCGATCTGGTGAAATAGTTGACGGGTTGGAAACCTATGACACCTTTTGCGCACGTATTACCGAAGCTTTGGATGACGCTGCCCGTAAAGACGGGCGCGTGCTTCTTGTGACATCAACAGGTGTGATTGCGACGCTTGCGACGTTGGCGTTGGATTTGGACATACACAAGAAAAGCAGGATGTTTATGGCTGTGGCGCATACGTCCGTTCATAAATTCACCATGCGCGACAGTGATCTGCATCTAACGCAGTTCGGGGGCACGCCACATCTGGATTATCCCGAGCGCTTGCACGCGAAAACTTTTGCCTGATGATCCGCGTTAACGAAAATATAACTATTGAGGATTGGGAGCTGACGGAAACGTTTATGCGCTCCTCCGGTCCGGGTGGGCAAAACGTTAACAAAGTATCAACGGCGGTGGAGCTGCGGTTCGAGGCGGAGCGTTCACCCAATTTGCCACCTGCGGCCAAGGTTCGGCTGAAGAAGCTGGCGGGGCGGCGGTGGACCAAGGACGGAGCTGTTATAATTACGGCTGAAAAGCACCGCACGCAGCCGCGTAATCGTGCAGAGGCGGAAGAGAAGCTTGTGGAGTTGATCAAGCAAGCCTTATTTCGGCCGAAGTATCGCGTGAAGACACGTCCAACGTTGGCCTCTAAGCGGCGACGCTTGGAGGGGAAAAAGCAACGTGGGCAGGTTAAAGCGTTGCGCGGAAAGATCAGCGACGACTAATCTGGCAAAGCTGCCAACAACAACCGCACCATGTTACCGCCCATGACTTTGGCGATGTCCTCGTCTGACAATCCGGCTTTTAACAGCTCGTCCGTTAACGCCGCGAGTTCCGATATATCAAACGCGGTTTCAACCGATCCGTCGTAGTCAGACCCTAATGAAACGTGGTCCACGCCTAATAGATCGATCGCGGAAGTGATGGTTGCGGCGACGCCCATGGGGCTGTCGTTACAGGTGACTTCCTCCCAATACCCGATACCGATCAACCCGCCAGTTTCCACAATCTGCTTCATCAGCGCGTCTGGATAATTGCGTTTGGTTTCGCAGTGGCCGTGTACACCTGTGTGGCTAACGATTAGCGGAACATCGGTCATGGCCAGCACATCAGCGGCGACTTGTGGGCTGGAATGTGCGAGGTCGATGATCATATCTTTGGCGACCATTGCATTGACCACTTCACGGCCAAATTCAGTAAGGCCTGCGTTGGAAATTCCATGTAGCGATCCGCCCAAACGATTATCGAAGAAATGTTGCAGGCCCATTACGCGGAAACCGGCATCGAACATGCGATCGAGGTTGGCGATGTCACCGTCAAGCGCATGGCCGCCTTCAGCGCCCATCATCGCGCCCATGATTTTGCTGCCATCTGCGCGATCTGAAAGGATCGATTCAAGGTCGGATTTGGTGCGGATAATGCGGAAGAAGTTAGGTTCGCGCGCTTGGAAATTGTGCAGCTTTTCGGATTGGTAAAGCGCGCGTTCAATTCGACTGTTCCATGTGCGTACAGGCCAAAGTTGCCCGAAAGCCAGCAAAGTGATGTTGTCCCGCGCGTCTGCCGAGTTTTCTTCGTAGTTCAAACCAACCGGGCTTTTGGTGACGGTCGTGAATACCTGAATTGCGGCGTTGCCTTCGGCCATGCGGGGGAAGTCGACTTGGCCGTAATCGCCACGTTCTAACAGGTCGCGATTCCAGAGCAGGCTGTCGGCGTGCCAGTCGCCAATTATCAGCGTTTCGTGCAGGGCAGCGGCGCGATCGGATACGGGATAAGGTTCGTGGTCTTTAACGGCGTTTTTACCTTTCTCGACGATCGCAGGAGCGAAGGTCCAGAAGGCGATTAAGCCAAGGACGGCAAGCGCCAGAATTGTCAAAATACCTTTTTTTACGATCCGCATGATTTTCCCCTATGGTTCAATCGAAATTTGCACAATAATAGGTTGCATCAAATTTAAAACAATCGAAATCCGGGAGCATATAATGATCACACGTGCAGCAGTTGCCTTTGCAGCTGGGGAACCTCTTCAAGTCATAGATGTTAACCTTGAAGGCCCCAAGGCGGGTGAGGTTCTGGTGGAGATCAAAGCCACAGGTATTTGCCACACGGACGAATTTACGCGTTCGGGTGATGATCCCGAAGGGCTGTTTCCGGCGATTTTGGGCCATGAGGGTGCTGGCGTTGTTATTGAAATTGGCGAAGGTGTTACCAGCTTGAAAGTTGGCGATCACGTGATCCCGCTTTACACACCTGAATGTCGCGAGTGTGAATACTGTCTGAACCCTAAGACCAACCTTTGTCAATCGATCCGCGAGACGCAAGGTGCTGGCTTGCTGCCAGACGGCACCACGCGGTTTACCACGATGGATGGCGAACCGATTTACCACTACATGGGATGCTCGACTTTCGCGAACCATACGGTTGTGCCGGAAATCGCGTTGGCGAAAATCCGTGAGGACGCGCCGTTTGACAAGGTTTGTTATATCGGCTGCGGTGTGACTACGGGCATTGGCGCGGTGATTAATACGGCAAAGGTCGAGATCGGCTCGACGGCGATTGTGTTTGGTCTGGGCGGTATTGGGTTGAACGTTATTCAGGGGCTTCGGTTGGCTGGTGCTGATCAGATCGTTGGTGTGGACATCAACGATTCCAAAATCCCGATGGCGACGCAATTCGGTATGACTGACTTTGTTAACCCAACCGAGGTCGAAGGCGATCTGGTTGCGCATTTGGTGGCCCTGACGGGTGGCGGCGCGGATTATACGTTTGATGCGACAGGCAACGTAAACGTTATGCGGACCGCCTTGGAGGCGGCGCATAAAGGTTGGGGTGAGAGCATTATCATTGGCGTAGCGGGTGCTGGGCAGGAGATTTCCACGCGGCCGTTCCAGTTGGTGACGGGTCGTTCATGGCGCGGTACGGCATTTGGCGGAGCCAGCGGTCGTACGGATGTTCCCAAGATCGTGGACTGGTATATGGACGGCAAGATCGAGATTGATCCTATGATTACGCATATTTTGAAGTTGGAAGATATTAACGAAGGCTTCGATTTGTTGCACGAAGGGAAGTCGATTAGGGCCGTCGTGGTATTTTGAGTATTTTTGAAAAAGAGAAGACAATGATGAAAACCCTTTCTGAAAACGCCAGTTTTGGCGGAAGCCAAGGCGTTTATTCGCACCATTCGGATGCCTGTAATTGCGAGATGACTTTTGCGGTTTATATGCCTCCGCAAGCGGTTGAGGGATTGGTGCCGGTGGTTTGGTATCTGTCCGGTCTGACCTGTACGCATGAAAACGCGATGGTTAAGGCGGGTGCGCAGGCTTGGGCTGCCGAACATGGCGTGGCGGTTATTTTTCCTGACACCTCGCCGCGCGGCGAAGGCGTTGCGGATGATGAGGCCTATGATTTGGGACAAGGCGCGGGATTCTATGTGGACGCCACTGAGGAACCGTGGGCGCAGCATTACCAGATGTGGACGTATATAACCGAAGAACTGCCCAAGCTGATTTTCCGAAACTTCGATTTGAACGAAGAAGCGCAGGGTATCATGGGGCATTCCATGGGCGGCCACGGAGCGTTGACGATGGCGATTTCGCTGCCGGATCAATACAAATCCGTGTCAGCATTTGCGCCGGTCACCAACCCGACAGGTAGTGATTGGGGTCGCAAGCAATTGACGGCATATCTGGGCGATGATCCGAACGCTTGGGGTAAGCATGACGCTAGTTTGTTGATGTCCGAGAAAGGCTATCCGGGGCATGTGATGATTGATCAGGGTGGTGCGGACGAGTTTTACGACCTGTTGAAAACAGATGCTTTGGCTGCAGCGATCACTGCGCGGAAACAATCGGCCAGCTTGCGGATTTTGGAGGGGTATGATCATTCGTATTTCTTCGTTTCGACCTTCATGGAAGACCATATCGCGCACCACGCTGATATTCTGCATAACCTTTAAGGGGACGTTAACGTGTCAATATCCGTGGTTTTGTTTTTGGCGACAGTGCTGGCCGCACCCCCACCGCTTGTTATTTCGGCGGTGTTCATGTGGGACGTGTTCGCGCAGCCAAGCAACGGACAAGCCTCGGCGTGCGCGTCTTTGGATGGGGATTGCTCATGACGGCCATATATATAGATGCTGATGCGTGCCCAGTTAAGGACGAAACCTTGCGCGTGGCGGACCGGCATAACGTAAAAGTTTACGTGGTATCAAACGGTGGACTGCGGCCTAATCCACACCCGTTGGTGGAAACGGTGGTGGTTCCTGATGGACCCGATGTAGCTGATATGTGGATCGCAGACCGCGTTGGCACAGGTGATATCTGCATAACGGGCGATATCCCATTGGCCGCGAAGTGCCTTGAGGCTGGCGGTCGCGCCGTGCGGCATAACGGGGATACGTTCACGTCGGCCAACATCGGCAACCAACTGGCGATGCGCGATTTGATGGCGGACCTGCGCGAGGCGGATCCGTTTCGCCAAGGTGGTGGTCGGCCGTTTAGCAAAGCAGACAGATCTAAATTTCTGGAGGTGTTGGAACGTGAAGTTCGGGCAGCCTTGAAAGAATAGATGGCGAGTGAACCTGACAATCTGATTGTTGATTTTGTTGGTGGCGCTGTGGCGCACCGTTTCCGGTTTGGTGGCGGGCGCGGGCAAGCGTTGCCAAAGGCAATCGGCATGAAATCTGGCAATACGCCGAGGGTGGTTGATGCAACTGCTGGCCTTGGGCGCGACGCGTTTTTGTTGGCCTCATTGGGGTCTGAAGTGACTTTGATTGAGCGCTCTGATGAGATGCATCGCCTGTTGGCAGAAGGCATGGAGCGCGCCCGTTTGGCTGGCGGTGAAGTGGCCGAGGTTATTGCTAGGATGACGTTGTTGCACGGGGATGCAAGGGTGTTGCTTAAGGGTATGTCGCCCGACGTTGTGCTGGTTGACCCGATGCACCCACCGCGCAAGAATTCCGCGTTGGTGAAGAAGGAAATGCGTCTGATACGGGAGATCGTCGGGACGGATAAGGACTCGACCGATTTGATGCGCGTGGCGTTGGAGTGCGCCAGAAAACGTGTGGTGCTTAAGTGGCCGCAAAAGGCGGATCCGATGGAGGGCATTCGCGCCCCCTCGCACCAGATTACGGGAAAATCGACGCGCTATGATGTGTTTATGATCGGATGATGCAATGGATTTGAAACTTGTGATTTTTGATTGCGACGGGGTGCTGGTGGACACGGAAGTGTTGTTCAATCAGGCGCTCGTCGAGGATTTGGGCAAACACGGTCTTAACCTGACGCTAGAGCAATGTATGGGGCTGTTCGTCGGCGGGACTATGCCCGGCGTTAAGATTGAAGCCGAAAAGCTGGGCGCAGTGTTGCCTGAAACGTGGGTCGAAGATTTCTACGCTAAAGCATTCGTGCTTCTGGGCGAAAAAACGGAACCAGTTGCGGGAATTAAGGACGTGCTGGACGCGATTGAGCGGGCAGGCATCCCCTATTGTGTAGCTTCAAACGGCCGTGTTCAAAAGATGGAAATCACGCTGGGGCGCACAGGTATGTTGGACCGGTTCAGGGATGTTATGTTCTCAGCACAAGCGATGGGAACGGCGAAACCGGCGCCTGACTTGTTCCTTACTGCGGCTGCGTCTTTCGGGGTTTCTCCTGACGAATGTGTTGTTATTGAAGACAGCCTGACGGGTGTACTGGCGGCTAAGCGCGCGGGTATGAAATGCTATGGATATGTGGCCCATGGCAGTGGTGAGGCGTTGGCCGTGGAGGACGCGATCCTGTTTGACGATATGGCGCATCTTCCTGCGCTGTTGGGGATCGCGTCATAGCTGGCCGTATTCCTAGGGCGTGATAACGACTTTTCCGTCAGTGATTTTGGTGGCGTCGGCCAAGCCTTCTATAACATTTGCCAAAGTCAAAGTTGCGGCGACGTCCGTATGCCAACGGCCATCAGCAAAACGGGCTTGAACCTCGCCCACGACACGAGCTTGGTCCTTGGGTGGGGTGGAGCGCATCCAGTTGGTCAACCAAAACCCCTCGATCCGTTTGCCCATGAAAATTAGTTGCCCCATTTGCGTTAGGCGCGGAGCTTCCGTGCCCAGTTTGCCGTAGCTGATCCAGCGGGCTTTGTTGGGCATCAGGGTGAAAACCGTTTCGCAAATTTGGTCGGACACGGCATCTAGAAACACGCGGGGTTTCAGGGCGCGACTGGCGGCGGCAAATTGGTCGGCAAAATCCGGGGCGGTGGTTACCAGCACCTCGGCCGCGCCTAGGGCCTTTAGGGGTTCAACCGCATCCTGCCGCCGCACCAACGCGATAACCTTCA
>JAGLUD010000163.1 GCA_023134935.1 Paracoccaceae bacterium
GCACACCCATGCCCGGAATACCGGTTAGGGAATTAACGCGTGGTGAATAAAGTTCACGCGAGTACTGCATCTGCGCATTGCGCACGCCAGCCTCGGCTTGTGTGATTTGCGCCTGCGCCGCACGGCGTTGCGCTTGAATATCTTCGTCACTGATCGCAAGCAGCACCTGCCCTTCGGCAGCGCCGAAACCTTCCGCGCCAGCCAGGAATATTACCCGACCGGGGATTTGTGCGTTCAGTGTAACTTCTTTGAATGGAACAACCGTTCCGCCAATCGTGGCATTTCCACCAATTTGCGAAGTGGTTACAGGAACTGTTTGAAATTGTGCCACGGTTTGTGAATGCGAATCGCTCTGACCGTGTGAAACGGTCGGGGTGATCGCGAATACCGATATGCTTATGGCAGCTGCTAGGTGATGTAGTCCTGGCATGGTCTCTCCCTTGGTTTTATTATTAGTTTTTATTCCCTTAGTCGTTTACGTCGGCGATCGTTGCGTCGACGTTGTATTGTTATTCGTAGCGCGTCTTTTCGGACATTATATTTCAATATGCTTAAGTATGTATATTATAATATTCATATGTAAGTCAATGCACATGATATTTACGTAGAATAGGAGGTACGCCGATTGGTCCGCCAAACGCGATTAATGCTGCAAAAACAGTCTTAAAACGGGAATGCGTTGCCCCACATGTAAGACATAGGTTGCGTAAACGCATACGTTGCGCGCGCAATATCCTGAGTCATACGATCAACGCTATTGGTCATCCGAAGAATCGCATCGGTCATAGCTGGCACCGAGGTAGCCATGATCTCGATATCATCTGTCATGCCGGAAATATTCTCATTCATGGCACTCATGTCTCCACTCATGCCATTAATGTTAACCCCCATCGATTCAATGGTCCCGGTCATGCCCTCGATATTGCTGCTCATATCGTGAATGTCGGCCGTCATTATTTGAAAGCTACTGTTCAAGTCGACCATCACGTCTGTCATCGTGAATACCTGCTGCGCCATGCCGTACATGACCCAAGTGAAGATCAACATAACGACAACGATTCCCAAGGTCGTTAATACCATAAAACGGTCGCTGTTTACGCGTCGATACATCTGTCATCCTCCCAATGGCACAAGGCCGAAATTCATGTGCCACCCTGCCCAAGGCAGAAACTACCGTGGGCATGCGGAAGCCGAAGCCCCTACACATTCGCATATCATTATATTATATTATGCTAATTGTTAAGCCCCGTGCGACAAAGGCTGCTATTTAGGGTTGTAAACTTCATAGTTCCCGCGGCGGTAATCGGCTGCGCACCACAAACCAACGGTAATAAAATCTACGTTTGCGCCGAGTCATTCCTCGGTAAATTTCTGTTATTTCGCATTTTGTGGTAAGTTAAGCGCTAAAATAGACCCTGGTTACAAAAGATTTCAGTCACTACGCTCTAGATGAGGTTTGATAATGCGAATTATTGCTTGTGTTATTGCCATTAACATACTGCAATCGTTCAATTAATGTTTTTATTACATTAGGAGCGTAGAACATTTTGACGGCAGCAACCCTAAATAATGCCGTGACAGTATCAACGTTTCGCCGTTAACCTGTTTCCCGATATGACAAAAATAACACTAAAACCTGTTACACCTTCGTCATCCGATCTGCCTTCGGCAACGCTACATGTTCTCGGCGGGCTTTCTCTGCGCGATAACGATGACCAGCCAATAGAGTTGAAAGCCCGTAAGAGCAGGCAACTGTTGGCCTATCTCGCTATTCCATCAGATCAAACAAGATCACGCGAACAACTTGCGGCCTTGCTCTGGAGTGACCGCCAAGAAGAACAGGCGCGGGGTAGCTTACGAACAGCGTTGTCTGGTATTCGCCGCGCCATAGGTGATGACGCTCTAATCGTCGAACATGATACGATCAGACTTCGTTCCGGTTATCTTGATACCGATTACGAAAACCTGAAAAGGCTGTCTACGAACGGCACCCATATTTTAAAGTTAGATGACTTCTACGCAGGAGAATTTCTATACGGTCAAGAACACGACAGCGAATTGTTTATCGACTGGCTACGTGGCCTACGAACCGAGTGCAGCGACGTTGCTCTAGAGATTCTTGAGAAGAATGCTGACAGGTTTTCGGAGAGTGGCGATAACGCTTCGGCCATCGGCTTGATGCGCGAGAGCCTTTCGCTTGAACCCCTAAAGGAACAAACACACCGCACAATCATGACGCTCTATGTGGCAAACGGTGAAAAAGCCATGGCCCTCGCCCAGTTCCGAACTTGTAAAGAAGTTCTGTTACATGAGTTGGATACTGGCCCCGATCCTGAGACACAGGCTCTGGCTGACAGCATTGCTTTAAGAGATGTAAGTGTATCAAAGGAACTACAGCAACATTCTGCCCAGATCTCTGAGGAAACCGCATCACCCATATCTCTTGCAGTAAACCCAGATAAAAACGTGCCGTCGATTGCGGTCCTGCCTTTCGTCAATATGAGTGGTGATGCGGAGCAAAGCTATTTTGCTGACGGTATCACAGAAGACATAATTATCGATCTGTCCGACGTCGAAGCACTGTCAGTTGCAGCTAAAAGCAGTAGTGAGATGTATCGCGGTACGGCGGTTTCACCAGCACGTATTTCCGAAGAATTAGGTGTGAAATATATATTGCAGGGAAGTGTCCGCAAGTCAGGCGAGAATGTTCGCATCGCGGCATTGCTGATAGATACGGCGAGCAATCGCCAAATATGGGCAGAGCGATACGACCGAACATTGGATAATATATTCCAACTACAAAGTGAAATTTCGAACGAAATCGTCAACGCCCTCAAAATCAACCTGAAGTTAGTAGATGGCGATACTTCTGCGGTGCAATCCGCCACCAACGCGGAGGCATATCAATACTATTTGCACGGGAAAAGTCTTCGTAAATCGGATGCATGTTCGAACACCGGACTGGCGACAACGTTATTTGAGCGCGCGATTTCAGTCGACCCCAACTTCGTTCGAGCCTATGCCGAACTTGCCCGTTGCGAAGCCAGCCTCGCCAGTCAGCTAAACTTGTTTGGCAAAAAGCTAGAGGCCGCCCTTTCAAAAGCACAGGCACATTGTGACAAAGCTTTGCAAATCGACCCAACGTCCGTTGAAGCATATCTGGCGCAAGGTCAGATTTTCAGCACTGCTAAGGAGTTTACAAGCGCAAAGAAAAGCTTTCGTAAAGCACTCACATTGAAGCCGAAATCTGCAGAAGCACTTTCCAGCCTTGGAAATTATTATTTTGCGGTCGAAGGAGATATTGAAAAGGCTTACACCTACGTCAAACAGGCTTATGCGATTGATCCTGATAAGTCATGCAGTGTGTTGGTGCTAACTTGCCTCAACGGTTTGAATGAACCCGAAGAACTGCAATCCGCCGCAAGAGATGTGTTACTAAGACAAAAACGCCAAATCGGGCTGGACCCGTATAATTTCAGTGCTGTGCATCTGGTGGCCTATGCCTCTTATCTTCTTGGTAACGTTGAAGAGGCAAAACACTGGACGAATATAGCGACCGCTTTCGATCTTGATCATCGCGTTTTGATTTATAACCTCGCCTGTTTGCACTCTCTGCTCGGATCAATTGACAACGCGCTTACTACGCTTGAGAGGTCACTGAAAATTGCCAGTAGCCCTGAAGAGGTTAATTACGCCAAGAATGTGGACCCTGACCTAGAGCTATTGCGAAAAGACCCAAGATTTGAAGAGCTTTTCGCGCGTTATGAGAGTTGAGCGTTAGTCAAACCTGACGATATCAATACCAAACTCGGCTAACGTCACGTTGTGCTTGAGCCAAAGTTGCGTCGGTAGCTGTGTGGTGGCTGTAGAGGCTCTTTAGCTCTTTACGTTCAGCGCGGTAATCATTGATGCGAGCCAATACAGCGGCTCCAAATGTTTTGATGCTGCCTAGTTTAATTGTGTTTGTTTCGCAGGTGTCGATTGCTGAAAAAGTCATTATGTTTCTCCTTGGTTGGTATTCGTTTCGTTAGAACCAACATGGCGGGTGTGCGTTAAAGCGATGCAAAACTTTTGGGTAGCCTGCAATAAACCAACGTTAAAAGTTCGTTAAAATCGGTTATTTCGGATCTTTAGTGAAATTATTTGAGTCTATTGCTTCCCCAATTTACAATTTTACAACTTAGGCTATGCCTAACTCAGCTAATTCACAGCCTGTTCAAGCCAACGATGCAGGATGCTTAGACTATATCCGGTCCCGTAGGATTGACCGACACTGGCGGCTGAACTCCACCCTCCTATTTGATCAGCAACCTAGGCTGGCATTCAACGTTCCTTAACCGATCACGCATAGAATGTCGGAACCCATGCATGGTGCCATGACTGCGCACGTATTGCTTCAACCACTTGTTTAGCGTCGCCGATGCTGTCCCTGCATTTGTTGTGGGCGTCCGATTGTAACGGGGAAAGGCAAGTCCTCTATCACCAGCGTCGAGTATAATACGTTGTGCCGCCCATATCGATGATCCCAGCAATGGGACATCGCGTTCACTACCCTTGCTCTTCAGACGCCGCCACGGATGTGGCTGAACTCGAACAAAGGGAAACTTCTCATCCAGTATATGAAAATCTCCAATGCCAAGCCCCGCCGCTTCAGCCAGCCGCAGTCCGGTGTCAGCCACAAGAGCGATGAGCCAACGAATGTCGTCGTCTGTTTGGTGACAAGCCTTTTGGATCGCGCGTATGTCAGGCACCTATATAGGTAGACGAGCGATGACACCCGCCTTGCTATCAAAATAAACATCCAAAAACGGATTAACTAATGCAACACCACTTTCATTGACGGCAAAAGTAATGATCGACTTGATAGTGCAAAATACACGAGAGACACTGCCACCGTTCATACCGCGCTGGATGAGAGCGTCGCGAAATGCCGTTGCATCTGACTTGGTGTATTCGAGTAGGCGTTTATTTCCACTCGCACTAATAAAGTACCGACAAGCCCGCTCTGCTGCCGAACTAAATGTCTTCGGTCGATTGTGACCTTTAAGCTTTATATAAATTTTCATCGCATCGGATAGCTTAGGTCCGAGGTCTGCCACAACAGGTTTTGCTATTTTGCTTCTAGAAGGATCAGACACTGCCAAATGCTGTTTAGGCACATGGGCGTTTTGCTGGCGTATATTCAACCAATAGTCGCCTAGTTGTGCTGCTGCCGAGAGAGCACGGTTAGTAGCAACCCTGACGGATTTGGTCCGAAGAGAATACGATATCCTCTTCGAGCTATAATGATGATGAAGGTCGGCAGGGATTCGACGGATGAAGTAGTAATATCCGTCCTTTTTGAAGGAAAAAGGGACTGAAATGTTCTACGCTCCAACAATGAATTTACATTAATTGAACGATTTCCGCATGTTAATGGCAATAATGGGCTTGAGGTGGTGCGGGCGGGGGGACTTGAACC
>JAGLUD010000164.1 GCA_023134935.1 Paracoccaceae bacterium
ACTGGGTCTTACAGATGGCGCAAATTGCGGCCATGTGGGTTACCCCGTGTTCCTCGGTTACATCTTTCAATGCGGTCATTCGCGGGCTTGCACCCTTGACGCGCAGGTCCATCAAATCATCCGTCAACAGGCCGCCACCGCCACCACAGCAGAATGTGCTTTCCTTGATGGTGTCGCGTTCCATGTCGAAGTAGTTGTTACAACAGGCCTTCAGAACTTCGCGCGGTAGATCAAATTGACCCCCCTCGTATCCGCCCATACCGGCACCACGGGCAACGTTACAGCTGTCGTGATACGTTAGGCGAATGTGGTCGTTTCTGGACTTGTCGAAATTCAGCTCGCCCTTCTGGATCATATCGTGGGTAAATTCCATGATATGCTGCGGAATTGGATAGTTTTGGTCGAGGAAGTCGAACGGTCCAGCCAGCGTATTGAGGAAGCTGTAAGCTACCCGCCATGCGTGGCCACATTCCCCGAATACAATCCGCTTCACGCCCAAATCTTCGGCCGCCTGACGGATACGAAGGCTTAGCGTACGCATGTTTTCATACGACCCGATGAACATACCAAAGTTGGCAGCCTCGGAAGCGTAGGAACTTACCGTCCAGCTAACGCCAGCTTCATGGAACACTTTCGCATAGCCCAGCAGGCCGTCGATGTGTGGTTCAGCGAAGAAATCGGCAGAAGGTGTGATCAACAGAATGTCGGCACCTTTTTCATCCAATGGAATGCGGACAGATATGCCGGTTTCGTCTTCGAGATCTTCCTCCAGATCCTCAAGCGTCGCACGCAGCGCCTTGGGGTTCATACCGAGGTTGTTGCCAACGGCCGAAGCCTTGGCGATGATCTCGTTGCAATACTTTTGGCCCAGACCAACGGTATTCATAATCTCACGGGCAGCCATGGAAATCTCTGCAGTATCAATGCCGTACGGGCAGAAAACCGAGCAGCGGCGGCACTGCGAACACTGGTGGTAATAATTATACCATTCGTCCAGAACTTCGCGGGTCAGATCACGTGCGCCAACCAGTTTCGGGAAATACTTGCCCGCAAACGTGTAATAGCGACGATAAACCGAGCGCAGCAAATCTTGGCGCGCAACTGGCATGTTTTTCGGGTCACCCGTGCCAAGGAAATAGTGGCATTTGTCTGTGCAAGCACCACATTTCACGCAGCTATCAAGGTAAACCTGAAACGCGCGGTTTTTCTCGGCCAGCTCACCGATTTTCGCAATGGCAACTTCTTGCCAGTTATCGATCAGCTCGCCGGGAAATCCGAGGTCTGTGTTGTGCTTCGGGGAGGCCATGTAGGATTCAAGATCCTCCATCGCGCCGCATTTAATGTCTGGGATCGTGAACGGATCGGCCATAAATTTGGGGCCACCTTCAGCGTCCATGTCTAGTTTTGCCATGCGCTCGCCCTCCCTAATCTTCTAGCTTTTTCGCCCATGGGGCGATGTGGCGTTTTTCACGCGAGTTATCGATCTGGTTACGGGTCGGGCTAAAGAATATGCCTGGGCCGTGCAGTAGTTTTGAGATCGGGAATATGATCATCAGAAGCGCGACCGATCCGAGGTGCACGAGCAGGATTGGGCTTGTCGGCAGATCGTTAATCTGGAAACGCATCAAACCAAGGAAGAAACCTTTAACCATAATAATATCGACGTGATTGACGAATTTCATCATCATTCCACTGCCGGCGATCCCCATCAAAAGCACCAGCATCAGATAGTCTGACGGGCTTGAGATGTAGCGGATGCGGTTAACAACGATGCGGCGGACCAACAGACCTGCAAGACCAATGATCATTGCAAAACTGGCGTAAACACCGAATGGCTGGATGATTTCGACCCACCACCAAACATTGAACGTGAAATACCGAATGTGGCGCAGCAGCACGACCAGCATGCCAATGTGGAACAAGTATCCGAACAACCAAATCCACTTGTTGGATTTGAAGAGGCTTTCGAACAGAACCACTTCACGGAACATGCGGAAATAGACACCCTTTTGCGTGCGCGGGGCAGGCATCGTTGGGATTTTCAAGGGCGCGGGGGCCTTCGCATAACGTCTGATCTTCATTCCTGTCCCGACAACGAGCAGTAATGTAGCGATATAGAATAGAAATGCGTACAACGCGGCTATCACGTCAATTCCTCCCATTGGCTAGTCCGGCTCCGGAGACACCGGAACCGAGCCAAGTAATAATGCGCCCTGTGAATTATTGATATTCTACAGGGTGTTAAGCGTATATTATACGCAGCCAGTTGGCTTAGGTAGACC
>JAGLUD010000165.1 GCA_023134935.1 Paracoccaceae bacterium
AGCCGGAACCACAGCGTTGGCGGACTACGAATTACTCGAACTACTGTTGTTTCGCGCCATTCCGCGCCGTGATGTTAAGCCCTTGGCCAAAACCTTGCTGGCGGAATTTGGGGATTTTAACCGTGTGATTTCTGCGCCCGCCTCGCGGTTATGTCGAATCGACGGCGTGGGAGCGGCTGTCGTTCAGGAGTTGAAAATCGTTGAGGCTGCTGCGCATCGCCTTGGGCAATCGCGGGTTATGGGGCAGAACGCGCTGACATCATGGTCTAGCCTGATGGACTATTGCAAAACTTCTATGGCGCATCGGGAAACCGAGCAGTTTCGCATTTTGTTTCTGGACCGCAAAAACATCTTAATCGCGGACGAAGAACAAGCACGCGGTACCATTGACCATGTACCGGTATATCCACGCGAAGTGGCGAAGCGGGCTTTGGAGCTGAACGCGTCGGCGTTGATACTGGTTCACAATCACCCGTCCGGTGATCCGACGCCGTCAGCGGCGGATATCGCAATGACTGAACGGGTTGATGCGGCGCTTGATGCGTTGGGTGTAACGCTGCATGACCATGTGATTATCGGGCAAGCGACGGACGCAAGCTTTCGCAGTCTGGGTCTGTTGTAACGGGATTAGTTGCTGGCGACGCCGATGTCGTCAACGAAGTTTTCCAAGATCAAGCCGCCAGAAGCGACGCCACACTGTGGTAAGCGCAGGTTAAACTCGCGTTTCGTGATCTCGCCACCATCTTCGGAACGAACGGTACGCAATGCCATTGGCTGGGCGCAATGATCGTCGATACCGCTGATCCGCAGATCAAGGCTAACGGACGTTTGACGACGGATGCGGCTGGTTGGAAGGCTGTAAACCTCGGCCATGCTGCCACCCGCAATCGAGCTGTCACCGAAGGTTTCATGGAAACCACCACCACCGATTAGTGTATCGCGATAAGTGCGCTGATTGTTAACCCATACATGGCCGTCGGAATTTTCCTTGGCGTTGCCTTCAAATGCGTGAAGGTCGAGGTTAACAGGTGCGGACCAGACGATCGCCAGACGCTCCAGATCGGATGCATCGCGCAGGGAAACCTGTGCGGAGGCCGTTGCGCCGTCCTCAAAAATCACGTCTACAGTAGCGAGGCTTGTGAAGGCCGGAATTGTCGCCGAGAACACGCCACGATTATCGGTACGTTCAGAGAACGAGAAATCAGCATGTGAGATCGTCACAACCTGACCGGCGCGACAACGCGAGGACATGAACACAGCAATCGCAGCACCTGGACGGGCAGACGCGCTCATTCGTACGCCACATTCTGATGGGGCGCTGGCAAGGTTTGTGGTTGGTACAACAACCGGTGCGATGGACGCGATTTCGACAGGGTCTGACGATGGAGGTGCGGATGTTTCTAGGTCTGCGGCGAATAGTTTATCGCTTAACAAGGCCTCTGTTTCCGGCGTTGGCTGGATAAAGCGCGTTAACGATTTATTAAGCTGCGGGGAAGGCAGCAAAATCTGTGCGGCCATTTCAACAACGATATCTGAGCTGTCAGCAGGGTCAGCAGCATTAATGCTAATAGGCCCAACGCTGGCTGCCTGAATTTCCGGACTTGCGATCGCGTCAGGTGCGGTCTGTGTTACCAAGGAGTCGCCAGCTGAAGCAACAGCTGCAAGATATCCTGTGTCGCCCGCAATCGAGGCTACTAGGTTATCGATTGTGAGTTCTTCGAATGTGATGCCACTTGGCGCTGCGGAAATCACTTCTGGGCCGACTCCGATCAATATGTCAGCCGAAGCAGTCAAAGTAGGACTTTCACCGGTTGTCGGTGCGCCACCAGATCCCAAATTAGCGGAGGCTGTCGCCGACACGTTGCTGTCGTTGTTTCCGGCCGTATCGGCACCTGATGCGATCAGGATGTTGCCAATTGGGGTTGATGTTGTGTCGGCGCTGACCGGATCGGGTCCGGAAGAGGACACAATCATCGCCGTCGTTGTGACGGAAGCGTTTCCGAAGCCGGAAACGGCAGGCGTTTGGATGTCGGAATCACTGGTATTCGTATTCGCCATTTGTGTTGGAGCACTGCTGCTGACATCTGGCGTACGTTCAAACGATGCACCCGAAGCTTCAGGCGCTGAGAAAACCGGCGCTAATCCTGATGGACGTGTTAAATTCGGTTGACTTGGAGTGAAGAACGCAACGACGGGCGAAGCCTCGGTTCCGAGTGGAACGTTGTCTTGCTGGGTGTTCGTAAGGGTCGCAACTTGCGTTGGAGTGGCGCTGGTTTGTGTCTGGATGTTCTGGTCTTGATCAATCCGCGAAGGTGCAACCACCGCAACCGAACGACGAAGCGTTGCCACGGTTTCTTGTGGCTGGATCAGTTCTTCCATGTCCGGTGCGAACAGGGATGGGCCGCTGTTTGCGCCAAAGCCTGAAACTGCGACGTCGTTGTCTTCGTCATTAACCAGAATTTGCCCGGCTGTCAGACGGTCGCCTTGGGCGTATGTTTTTGGTTCGGCGCTAAGTTCCGGTGTCGGCGCGGTTTTTACTGGTGCCACAACCGCTGATGCGACTTGTGTATTTGCGGCAGGAATTGGATCCCCAACGTTGATCACGTTAAGCGTAACTTCAAACGCTTCGCACGCCCCTTCGGATGGGATGCAGTATGTGAAGTTAACGTTGCCTGAACAGCTGCCGGAATTAACAAATTCGAGGGTCTCACCAACACCTGCGCGAACCGTACCACAGGATGGTTGCCCGATGATGGAGATGTTGCCGGATTGGGAGTCGTTTGCAAGGACGTCCAGCACCTGATCTTTACCGGCGCGAATCGTGAATTGGTCGTCATGGCCGATGGAAATATCTTCACCGGTAAAAAACGCCATCAACGACTTACTATTCTGCGCCATAGTGCCGACAGCAATTGCCAGCACTAGCCCAGTAGCCATAGTCATGAAACGGTCGTTTGAGAACAAGACGCACCTATACCTATACAAATATTACGAAAGGATACTCGGATACGAATTACTAAAACTTAAACAATACAAAGAACACTTTAGTCTAATACACGCCAATATGCACATAATTATGGCACGATGGTTAAAGTTTGAGGTAATAGTGCAACACACCCCAACATTTGCGAATTTTCGACCAGTGAATCGCCATATATGGGGGCTGACTCCGGTTATGCGCACACGTTTAACGGGTAATTGCTGTATCCCAAAACATTAATATTAACTCTGTCCTATAACTGTATGAAATTCAAACTCGAATCTCACGAATCACTTTAGCGGTTTTTATACCTTACCGTGGCAGTGCTTGTACTTCTTGCCGGATCCGCACGGGCATTGCTCGTTTCGGCCAAGGCTTTTCCATGTTTCCGGGTCGTTAGGGTCGATGCCACGCGCCAAACTGGCGGGATTGGGTGTTGCAGGTTTCGGGGCGGTTTCAGTTGGCGCTGTCGGCGATGTTCCGCCCGTTGCTGCCTGCTGTTGTGCTGCCGCCGCTGCCTGCATTTGCGCGATCATGGCTTGTTGTTCTTCTT
>JAGLUD010000166.1 GCA_023134935.1 Paracoccaceae bacterium
GCATCCCAGATTTTGTCGTATAGAGTTTTGGCGGTCATTGGTTTTCTCCCGCGTAAGTGTTGATTGTATTTTTCGAGTGACAGGGCGCGCGCAATTTATGCGTCAGCGGCCAACCTCAACGCCTCGGCGTGGAACCGCCATGGCAGGCGTGTGTGGTCATCCATGTCAAAAACTTTGGTCATAGGCGCCGTTTACATCGGAATTGCCGTGGGGGCAACGTTCATCGCAACCATGCGGCATACTGGGCATTATCGCGCGACATATCATCGTAAAGCCAAACCATGCGATCCAAAAACCACATTTTGAATACCACGATCAGTATTACCCCGATGAATGACGGCCAGAAAACCAGTGCCCATAATCCGTAGCCCACAAAAGGCATCCCGACACCCGCGAACGAGCTAAGAATTAACGCCGCCTTTGCGTGGTGGTCGGGGATGGGCGTATCTTTACGGGCCAGCCAGACACGCTCCCCCATAACTGCCCGCGATGCCCATGATTTGGTTGATTTAGGTGCGGGAAATGCGCGTGGATTATACCGCGTCCAGACCGCCAGCAGCAAAACCAGCGCAAGTGACCACCAGCCGAGCCAAACGCGAGCCCATATTGCCAAGGCGAGCAGTGGCAGGATGATGAATCGCGACCAGACGCTCCATGGGTTGGCATGGCGTAACCATGTTGCCTCGTCCATACCCATTGCGTCAGCCATTGCTTTGATCGGCTTCATTGCATCCTCCTATAGATCATAAAGATCGGTAAACTTTCGCCCCAGATACGCCAACAACGGCTTCTCGGTGGGTGTATGGCCTACCGCATCGGCGATGATTTGTTCTGGAGCCGACAGATGCGCCTTTTGGTGGATGTTCTCACCCAGCCAAGCCAGCGCATTGGACGTATCACCTTTGGCGAAATCATCATCCAGCGTTGGCATCACAATCTGCATTTGCGCGAACAGTTCGCCCGCATAAATATTGCCCAGCGAGTATGTCGGGAAATACCCGAACAGACCCACAGACCAATGCACATCTTGTAAGACGCCACGGGCTGCATCGGGAACATCCACGCCAAAATCGCGCTTGAAGTTGTCATTCCACGCTGCCTCAAGATCGGCCACCTGCAGTTCATCACGGATCAACGCGCGTTCCAGTTCGAACCGCATCATAACGTGGAGGTTATAGTGCAGCTCATCCGCCTCCGTCCGAATGAAGCCGGATTCCACACGGTTGGCGGCACGGTATAGTGCTTCGCCGTCCTTCAGGCCGAAATCGCCCATCTCGTCGTGCATCACACCAAACATCCATTCGCAGAACGCGCGGCTGCGGCCGATCTGGTTCTCCAACATCCGCGACTGGCTTTCATGCACCCCCATGGAGGCATATTTCCCCGCCGGTTGCATCGCCAGTTCCGCAGGCATGCCTTGTTCGTATTTGGAATGCCCAACCTCGTGGATCGTCGAATAGAAGCAGTTGAACACATTCTTGGGATCAACCCGCGTCGTAATCCGTGAATCGTTGTTGTTGCCCGAACTAAATGGGTGCACCGCGAGATCAATTCGGCCCGCGTCCCAATCGTATTCGAACGCGGTTGCCAAGCGGTTAGCCACGGCCATCTGCACATCGCCTCCGAATTCACCCTCAACGGTCGGCACATCCATGCCCTTATCCGCAATCGCTCCGCGCAATTCGGTCAGACCGGGGCGCAAACGGCCCAGCAATTCCGCCAACGGACCAGATTTCGCGCCCGGCTCGTAATCGTTCAACAACGCATCATAAAGGTCGCCGCCATCGGCCAAGCAGGCTGCTTCCTGACGGCGTAAATCTAGAACCCTTTCCAGTGTCGGTGCAAACGCCGCAAAATCGCTTTCCACCCGTGCTTCCGCCCAAGTCTGTTGCGACGCCGACGTTACCCGCGCGATCTCGCTAGCTAAATCCGCTGGAATTTTCGTTGCCCGTGCGTAGGATTTTTTGGCCTCTTCCAGATTAACCTTACCCGCCGTATCCAACGTGGCTGCGTCAATTGAATCGAACCATTCCGGCAAACGAACATCAGTGTTTCGTGCATGGATAACCGTTTCCAATGCCGCGTTCTGCTCGGACCGTTGCGCGTTGCCCTTGTGCGGCATCATCACCTCCTGGTCCCACATGTTCAGCCCCCCGATCTGCTCCAACGCAGACGTGGTTTTCAAGTGGTCAAGCAGGGTGTCATAAGCAGAGTTAGTCATAATAAAATCCATTTGGGGAAAAGTTTAGTAAGCCGAATCGTACTGCTAAACTTAAGCGGATTCTAGTCTAATGTAGGGAAAGCATCTCCCTCTTCCGTCTTGGGTATCACACCCATATCCACGATGGTCTCGCGTAAAATCCGTCAAGCGCGCTCGACACCTGAAATTGGCACTAGCAAACACGGGTTTATTCGATAGATGCCCCAATTTTGATCAACTGATCACAGAAAAACTTGGCCCGTGCGCTAAGCCCGGTGGTACCGTTCCACACAACAAAAACATTCCGGCGATACACTTTGCCTTCTGGAATGCGGAACACCAGATCACGGGGCATCTTCCGACACCCTAGCGCAGTAACAACAGTTACCCCCATCCCCGCCGACACAAAGGCGTGAAGCGAATTAAGGCTTCGCACTTGTAAGCACGAATCAAGAATAGCTTTTTGGACAGACGGTTCGTCAACCGATTTGGATATGCCACTATCAATCAAGGTGCATCCCGCCAGATCGGACCAATACACAACATCTTTACGCCCGATCGCACTATTCCGTTCACAAAGAATTCCGAAAGGGTTGGAAAATATCCTTTTGTAATCAACATCCGGAAACCCTGTCGCCATGAACTCGTTCACAACTCCAACATCGGCGGTGCCCGTTGATATTGCGGCAAGAACCGGACCAGTTAACATCTCGCTGAGGTTAACCATAAGCTTGGGATTGTCCTCATAAAGTGTTTTTATAACCTCGGGTAAAATGGAAGACGCAACCGTAGGGATGCTTACGATGCGGATGGATGCCTCGCCTGATTCAGCGTACCGCAGAATGGATGACACGGTCTGATCGAAATGGTCGAGTTCGTCTTCGGCCTCGGCCAAAGCGAAACGACCCACCGTGGTCAGTTTGTTTTTTCTGTCCGTTTCAAAAAGCGGGGCGCCCACATGTTCTTCGAATTGCTTCAGCATCATGGAAACCGCGGCGGGTGAACGTCCTAGGTTTTCAGCAGCTTGCGAAAGATTTCCAACCTGTGCCACTTCAACGAAGTATCTCAGCATATCTGTTTTAATTGCCATTTATCACCCCCATGATTATGTTACTATACACTGACTTAAGTTTCTCTGAAAGGTATTCCTTTTACAATTTTCCATAAAACCCCGTTCAGAGGGTGAAAACAGGTACGCATTGCTATAAACGGCGTTCAACGTCAATTTTGAACGGGAAACCCAATGACTGCATCCCTCGAATCCCTTACCCAGGCTCTCCTCAATGCAGCACGCGCCGCTGGCGCCGAAACCGCTGATTCCATTGCTGTTTCCGGTGACAGCCAATCCATCGAAGTCTTGAACGGGGCGCTAGAACACGCGGAACGGTCAGAAGGTGTCGACGTTGGGTTACGCGTGTTGATCGGCCACCGCCAAGCCAGCGTGTCATCCTCGGACGTGCGCCCTGAAACAATTCAGGCCATGGCCGAACGTGCTGTTGCCATGGCGAAGGAGGCTCCGGAGGACCCGCATTGCGGCCTCGCTGACCCGTCGCAACTAGCCAAATCATGGGATGTCGAATCGCTTGAGCTGGCAGACCCGTCATCCGCCCCGACCCCGGCTGAGTTGCAAGCCGATGCTTTGGAAGCCGAAGCTGCGGCTTTTACCGTCAAAGGCGTGAATCAAGTTCAAGGCGCAGGCGCGGGTTACAGCCGCTCCGCCATTCACCTTGCCGCCACCAACGGGTTCAGCGGCGGATACGAGCGAACCTCGCGGTCCACTTCCTGCGTCGCCATCACTGGCGAGGGGTTAAACATGGAGCGCGATTATAACGGCGAAGGCCGTATTTTTGGCGCGGACCTGCCGTCGGCCATGGAAATCGGCCGCATCGCTGGCGAACGCGCGATTGCCCGCGCTAATCCCAAGAAACCACCCACGGGGGCTTTTCCTGTGTTGTTCGACGAACGCATATCATCAGGCCTGATCGGGCATCTTGTGGCGGCGATTAATGGGGGCTCAATTGCGCGTGGCTCAAGCTGGCTGAAGGACACAATGGGCGAATTGGTTCTGCCTGAAAGTCTATCGTTGATCGAAAACCCGCATCGTGCGCGCGTTTCTGGATCCAAACCGTTCGACGCCGAAGGCTTGCCGACGACAGACCGCGCGGTCATTGAAAACGGTATCCTGCAAAGCTGGACACTCGATCTGGCCACAGCCCGAAAACTTGGCCTCGAGAGCACCGGAAACGCGGCGCGTGGCACCTCTGCACCACCAAGCCCCGCGGCTGGCAATCTTTCGTTAACCCAAGGGATAGATACTCGTGACGACCTGATCGCGATGATGGGCACGGGAATGATTGTAACGTCATTAATCGGCAGTTCCATCAACGCCAACACCGGTGATTATTCCCGTGGTGCATCCGGTTTCTGGGTTGAAAACGGCGTTATCACTGGCCCGGTTAACGAATGCACAATCGCGGGCAA
>JAGLUD010000167.1 GCA_023134935.1 Paracoccaceae bacterium
TTCCCAGCTTGCTGGTCGAAGGGTTAACCATTGCCGGCGCATGATCTGAAACTTCTGACTGACGCAGCCCATGAAGCTGGCGACATTGCCCGTAAATACTTTCAGGCAAACCCCGAGACCTGGGAAAAAGGTGACAACCAAGGCCCTGTAACCGAAGCCGACCTAGCTGTTGACCGAATGCTACACAGTGAGTTGCTGACGGCCCAGCCCGACTATGGCTGGCTATCTGAAGAAACAGAAGACACGACAGCGCGCCTCGCGCGTCCACGTGTGTTCATTATCGACCCAATCGATGGCACGCGTGCGTTCATCGCAGGTGAAAAAACATTCGCGCACTCGCTGGCAATCGCCGAAGACGGCGAAATCGTCACCGCCGTCGTCCATCTGCCTATGAAAGGTCTAACATACAGCGCCACCAAAGATGGCGGCGCGTTCCTGAATGGCAAACCGATAAAAGCCAGCAGCGTAGAAGACATCGCCGCCGCCCGCGTTCTGATCACGCGCCCACCGCTGAACCCCGCCCTTTGGCCCGGCGGTGTGCCAGACCTGTCACCCAACTTTCGCCCATCACTCGCATACCGCATGTGCCTAGCGGCCGATGGATCGTTTGACGGCATGTTAACCCTGCGCGACACATGGGAATGGGATGTCGCCGCCGGTGACCTAATCGCCCGCGAGGCCGGCGCGACCGTCACCACCCGCGAAAATTTACCCGCGCGTTACAATAACCCGAAACCACTGTTGGCGGGCATGATCGCCGCCCCAAAGCTGTTGCATCCACAATTTATCGACCGCTTGTAGCGCACACCGATTGACGTTGGTGGGCCAATGCCTAATGTGCGGTTGAGCCCCAAACCAAAGGATAAACCCATGACGAATCGCCTACACCTCGTTTTCGGCGGAGAGCTGATTGACCCGCAAGGCCAAGAATTCCGCGATCCGGAAAACATCGAAACGATCGGGATTTATTCAAGTTATGCCAAAGCCTATGACGCATGGAAGGCGGCTGCGCATTCAACCGTCGACAACGCACACATGCGCTACTTCATCGCCCACCTGCACCGCCTTCGGGACGAAAAGACCGAAACAAGCCTGACCGCAGAAATGGGCTAATCCCGCGATGGGTCGTTCAGTTTCTCTTGCTGCATACATGCTGTTCTCGCGCTATGGCGAGCGCTGGTTTACCCGGAAGCTGGACACCAACACGGAGCGCCGAGGCATTGCCTCGGCCGCGCGCCCCAATGGCCCGTTGATCTGGATTAACGCCACCAGCGTCAGTGGTGCCGACGCAGTTTTGAGCCTTTGTCGACGGTTGCTTGATAAGAATCCTGCGCTGAATTGTCTGATTACCACCCAAACGGATGCCGCCGCCCAAGCGCTGGAAGGGCAGATGTCTCAGCGTATGATGCACCAATGCGTGCCCGTCGATGCCAGCCGCTATATCAATGCATTCCTAGATCACTGGACGCCCGACCTGTCCGTCTGGACCGAGACCGGATTCCAACCAGCCTTCATCGTCCAGACCAAACGTCGCAATATTCCGACAGTTTATATAGATGCGTCGATGTCCGCGAAATCCTTCCGCCTGTATCGTCTGTTTAACGGCATGACCGCATCGCTTCTGCAACGGTTCGATCACATCCTGACCCAAGACGCGCCCAGCAAAAAGCATCTACAAAATCTTGGCGCCCCCGCCAGTAAAATCGAAACAACCGGCCAACTAAACGGGGACGCTCCCCCGTTGCCGCACGACGAGACCCAGCGCAAAGCCTTGGCCCGCGCCATCGGAGGGCGTGCAGTATGGCTGGCCGCACTAACGCATGAGGGCGAGGAAGAAACCATCATTGCCGCCCACAAAGTGGCCCGCCGTTCCTATCCCGAGTTATTGCTAATCCTCGCCCCGCGCCAACCCGAACGTGGTGACACCATCGCCGATATGCTTCGTGGGCAGGAATGCACCGTCG
>JAGLUD010000168.1 GCA_023134935.1 Paracoccaceae bacterium
TGGGGGAACCGCGCTTATTATCCACGGACTGGCGCAGGTGCAGAACCAGCTGAAATTCTGGAAGCCTTCATCGGACAATTTTACGGGAATAAAACACCACCGCGACTGTTGCTGTTAAGCCACGAAGTCGAGAATGCCGATTTGCTAGAGGACGCGTTGACCACACACCTCGGCCGCAAGGTGGAGTTGCTCGTGCCGCAACGGGGCGAAAAGCGCAACCTTGTTGAGGGGGCGGAACGCAACGCGCGCGAGGCCCTGGCGCGCAAGATGTCTGAAACGGCTACGCAGGCGAAACTGTTGTCGGGTTTGGCGGAGGCATTCGGGCTGGATAAATCACCAGAACGGATCGAGATTTACGACAACAGCCATATTTCGGGAACGAACGCGGTAGGCGGCATGGTGGTCGCAGGGCCAGAGGGTTGGATGAAATCCAGCTATCGCAAGTTCAACATCAAAAATACCGAACTGTCGCCGGGCGATGATTTTGGCATGATGCGGGAGGTTCTGGATCGACGCTTCAGGCGGTTGCTGAAAGAGGACACCGACAAGAAGACCGACTTGTGGCCGGATTTGCTGCTGATTGACGGCGGGGTGGGGCAGGTTTCGGCAACCGTTTCGGCGCTGGATGCTCTCGGGGTTGAGGGTGTCGCGATTGTCGGGGTGGCCAAGGGCGAGGATCGTGATGCGGGCAAAGAAGAATTCCACAAGCCCGGTCAACGCCCCTTTGCGTTGCCTCACCGTGATCCAGTATTGTATTTCGTGCAACGGATGCGAGACGAAGCGCACCGCTTTGCCATTGGTGCGCACCGGACGCGGCGGGCGAAGGCCGTGGGGGCGACGCCCCTGGATGATGTGCCTGGTGTAGGTGCAACGCGTAAACGGGCGTTGCTGGCTCATTTTGGCTCGGCAAAGGCTGCAACGCGTGCTGGATTGGCTGATTTGAAGGCCGTTGACGGTATTTCCGATGCATTGGCCGAAAGCATCTATGGCTTCTTTCATAGCGGCGATTAATCCGTTAAGCATAGCGAAACGAATAGGAGATATCATGCGCTGGAATATACCTAATATCCTGACAGTCATGCGGTTACTGGCTGCCCCTGGCGTGCCGTTAGCTTATGTGCTGTTCCCAAGCCCAATGGCGGACTGGGTGGCACTGATATTGTTTGTCGGGGCATCGCTGACGGACTTTCTCGACGGGTATTTGGCGCGCAAATGGAACCAGATGAGCAATTTTGGTCGTATGCTCGACCCGATTGCTGACAAGGTGATGGTGATGATCGCGATGGTGGTTATCGTTTCGTTATCGTCCGGTAATTTGCTTGTCGTTTGGCAATGGCAGGATTTTCTTATCCTGATTGCCGTTTCTGCAATCTTATTTCGTGAAATTTTTGTGTCGGGTCTTCGAGAATTCCTTGGTGCAAACGCATCTACGCTTCAGGTTACCAAACTGGCGAAGTGGAAAACGACGTCTCAGATGGTAGCTGTCAGTGCATTATTGTTGGGGCATATGCTGCAGTTCTACGTCGCTGGCGGCATGTTTGGCATGGAGGCGGACTATGCGTGGGCCGTGATCGACGGAGATATCGAGGATGGTAGCAATCTGTGGCTGTTATTCCAGTCATTCAAAGCGGTGACATACGCGGGCTTAGGGCTGCTTGTGCTGGCCGCGCTGCTGACGTTGATAACCGGGTTTGATTATTTTCGTAAAGCATTACCATTTCTGAAGGAGGAAACCTGATGCAGGTTTTGTATTTCGCGTGGGTGCGCGAACGTATTGGCGTGCCGCGTGAAGAAGTTGAAACTTCGGCGACAACCGTTGCGGATTTGGTGGCCGAGTTACGTGGGCGCGAAGAACGCTATGATCTTGCCTTTTCAGATATGAACGCGATTCGTGTGGCCTTGGATCAGGAGCTGTCCGATCTGGATGCCTCGTTGGCGGGCGTGCGTGAAATTGCGTTTTTTCCACCGATGACAGGGGGCTGAGATGTCCGTTAGTGTGCAGGCCGACGACTTTGATGTCGGCGCCGAAATTAGTGCCTTATCAGCAGGGCGCACAGATATCGGCGCAGTGGTGACCTTCACGGGTTTGGTTCGCGACATGGCTGGCGGTGAAGAAATCGCTGATATGGAGCTGGAACATTACCCAGGTATGACCGAAAAAGCGCTGGCCAATATCGAAGCCGAGGCAAACACCCGTTGGGAATTGCAGGCTTCACGAATTATCCACCGGTATGGAAAGCTGGAACCAGGCGCGCAGATTGTTTTGGTAGCGACCGCATCGCCACATCGTGGAGATGCTTTTGAGGCAGCTGAATTCATCATGGATTTTCTGAAGTCACGCGCCCCTTTCTGGAAGAAAGAGGGCACGTCTGATGGCGGCAAATGGGTCGACGCCCGTGACGCTGACGAAGACGCGTTGAACCGTTGGTCCTAGTGGCCGCGTAGTTCTTCGACTTCGGTGCGCCAAGCCTCGGATTCTGTGCGCCACTGTTCGCTTTCGCGACGCGCATTTCCCAGACCTGTCATAGCTGCGTCCAGTTCCGCGCGAAGCTGGCTTTCGCTATTGCGTGCGGTGGTTTCGATTTCGTTCGCGCGGGTTTCTGCCGCGGCTTGTGCTGCCTCGGCGTCGCGCATGCGGGCGACGACCTCGTCAGACGCCATGGGGCCGGTTGTGTTCATGCGATCAAAGAACCAGCGCAGGGTCCAGCCGATGATCACGGCCACAACCAGTGCCGAGCCGATAATCAGCGTTAGATCAGTTCTGTCCATCTGTCGTTTCCTCTAGCAATTTGAAAGCAATACGTCGGTTTTCCTGACGTCCTTCTTCGGTCTCGTTGTCGGCGATCGGCTGCGTTTCACCATATCCTACCGCCGTAAGTTCGCCCAGCAGCATGTTCCGCGCCAATAGCGAATCGAGCACGGCATCCGCGCGGTGTTGGCTTAGGTTCAGGTTCATTTCCTCACGTCCCTGACTGTCCGTATGCCCGCCAATTTCGAACGCGGCCAGTTTACACCGGTTCAAAACGGTCACGATTTTATTGATGGTTTTCACAGACGCGGATTCGATAACTGCCGAGGATGGTGCGAACAGTATCTGGCTCTCGTCCAGCAGAGCTGAAATCTCGGCTTCGCATTCTTTGGCGTCTGGTTGATCTTCGACCACGGGTTCGGGGATGATTTCCTCGACCACGATTGTAAACCTTGCGTCAGCACCAAAGCCAACTTCAAGCTTGCTTAGAATCGCGTCGTATAGGCCAGCGGTTTCGCCAGTACCTGTAACGGCAACGGTTTCTTCCGTGACGTTGATATTGCCTTTAATCAGCATCGACAACACTTCCAGCGCTACCAGCTGCCGCGAGGTCCAGCCGTGTGGGGCGAAGTTGGCGATCTTGCTGATGTCGTTAACTGCGTCATGCCCAAACTTGGCCTCGGCATAGGTGAACAATGTTCGCTTTGAAATCTCGTCAACCGTGACGCCTTCAAGAATGACCTTACCATCGTCGCCAAGCTGCGCGTGGAAATAGGGACGAGTCTCATCATCAGCAACAATTTCGGCTTCTGGCAGTACGGCTTGCAGGGAATACGCGTCGGGTAAGGCTTCTTGCAAGGACTGTGCGATGGCATTGAAGGTCTGTGCGTTAAATCCAAGCGGAGCAGTCAACGTCACACCTGAATCCTGCATCTCGAAGCTGCCAGCACCCATTTTCGCGACAGCGTCCATCCCGGCGACAGCAATGTGCGACCAATTTTCGGTGGGCGCGCCGATGCCGATCTCACATGTAGCAGTATCTGGTGCTCCAAGGCGTCTCGCGGCTTCAACGATCCGCTCTTCACCATCTTGGGTAAGCGCGTAGCACAGCAGCGTCGTATCGGTTTCGCCGGCAATTAAGGTTAAAGTATAGGGTGCGAAAATCGGCCGTGGGGCGGTTATGTCAATCGACAGCGCCACACCTTCGGGCTTCAGGGATTGCAGCTCCTGTTGAAGCAATTGTTTTTCCGCATCGCTTTTAACTACGGCGGTCACAATAACTTCGCCGGACATGATGCTGATCTTGGCGCGCTCCACACGCATCATGATCTCGGCGCCGAATTTCAACGCCACATCCCACCCTTGCGGTGCTGCCCAAGCGGTGGATTCTTTCATGTCGATCAGGGAAACACCGCTAATATCTGCTATTGCATCGCGGATGATATCGCCTTCGCTTTCACTTGGTGTGATGCCAATCAATGAAACATCCGAGCCACTACGAAGAATTTCCAATGCAAAATGCGGGGCTATGGCTGGAATGCTTTCCTCCACGTCCATCATGCTTTGGATGCGGGTCGTGGAAACCACGCCGGAAATCGCCTCGAAGGCCTGAATGCGTTTGCGTTCATCTGGCGCAGTGCCGGTCAGGATAACTAGCGTGCCGTTGGTTTCGATTTGCGCCCAGTTTTGCCCCGAAGCGACCAGCGCGGATTTCGAGTTCCGTTCAGTCGTGTCTTCCAGCGTTGCTACAGCAAAAGTAGCAACTAGCGAAGCGGCGGCGACGCTTGCTAGAAATCCGGCTGTGGCAAATGCTATGGCGGCAGGGCGCATGGGACCTCGGAGTCGTTTAGTTGGTTGTTTTTACGTGATGAATACGGGTAGGGCAACAGGTTGTCGTCCAGTTTACAAGATTGCTGCGATTCCGATAATTACTGCGGCAATCAAGCCGGTATCGCGGTTAGATCGGAACAATTCTAAGCATACTTCGGGGTTGTCGATATCAAGGCGCCGCATTTGCCATGACATATGCACCCCGAATGCCCAAGCCGCCATAATTCCCAACATAAGCGGCGCTACAGGGCCATCGGATAACGCGATAATCGCGGCAAGCGCCATAAGACTGACCGATAGGGCCATGAATGCGAACAGGTACCGCGGGGTCGCGTCGGCGAACAGTCGAGCAGTGGATTTCACGCCGATAAGGGCGTCGTCGTCTTTGTCCTGATGCGCATAGATTGTGTCATAGAACAGTGTCCACGCGATGCCGGACAGGTATAGCAATACAGGTGGCCAGCCAAGGGTTCCCGTGTGCGCTGCCCATGCCAGCAAGGCACCCCAGTTGAAGGCAACCCCCAAGAACACTTGTGGCCACCATGTGAAGCGTTTGGCAAAAGGGTAGATGATCACGGGGATCAGGGCGGCAATCCCGAGGAGGATCGTGAAATTATTGAACGTCATCAGAATGCCGAATGCGATCAACATTTGCAGCCCCAACCAGACGGCCGCCTGTTTCACAGTCACTTGGCCTGAAGGTAGCGGTCGAGATTTTGTGCGGGCGACTTGTGCATCAAACTCGCGGTCTGAAATATCATTCCATGTGCAGCCAGCGCCGCGCATAAGGAAAGCACCGATTGCACAACCGATGGCGATCCAAATGTCGTTCAAGCTGCCGCCAGCAGGGTTAGCAGCGACAGCCAATCCAAGCCCCCACCAGCAAGGTAACAGTAACAACCACGTGCCTGCGGGACGATCGGCGCGGGAAAGGCGCAGGTATGGCCGTGACCAACTTGGTGCGAACCGATCTACCCAATTTAGCGAAGTTGCGTCGGCAACTCTTCCATCTTGGTCTTGTTCGGGCATATGATCGTCTGAATTCAT
>JAGLUD010000169.1 GCA_023134935.1 Paracoccaceae bacterium
TGGGGGAGGGGCAAGGGATTGTCGTCACCAAAGAGCAGGCGAACTACTTGTTCAGCGTCATGCGCCTGAAAATCGGCGATAATGTGCTGCTTTTTAACGGTCACGATGGTGAATGGCAGGCCGAAGTGGTCGAGGCCGGTAAACGTGCCGGTAAACTTGCCTGCCGTACGCAAACTGCGCCTTTACAACTGCCGCCTGATCTGTGGCTTTTGTTCGCACCCATCAAAAAGGCCCGCACCGCGTTTATTGTGGAAAAAGCGACGGAACTGGGGGCTGTGCGGATTATGCCTGTGCTTACGGATTTCACGAATATGGACAAGATACAGATCGACCGCCTCCGAGCGTATGCGATGGAGGCTACCGAGCAATGCGGCGGCACGTTCATCCCCGAGGTTTGCGAATTTCAAAAGCTGGCGGATGTGCTCGATGATTGGCCCCAAGACCGCCGCATAATGTTCTGCGACGAGGGGCGCGAGGCGTTGCCCGTGGCGCAGGCTTTAGCCAAGGAGGTGGCTGGCAAATGGGCGATTGTGATCGGCCCCGAGGGTGGGTTCTCACCCGATGAGGTCGCGCGATTGCGGGGGATGGCGCAGGTGACGTCGGTAACGCTCGGCCCTCGGATATTGCGGGCTGATACGGCGGCGGTGGCTGCTTTGACTGCGTGGCAGAGTGCGTTGGGAGATTGGGAATGACGGCTACCATACGCGAAGCAACGCGTGGCGATACTCTACCGCTGGAGTCGTTTTTGAAGCGCCGGATGGAGACATCAATGTTTTTGCGCAGTAACCTGCGGGACTACGGGATCGGGAACACCGAGGCTCCATACGCAACGCGGTATTTTCTTAGTGAAAAGGGCGGAGAAATTCAGGGTGTTGGGGCGATTTCGAATGGCGGCTCCTTGATGATGCAAGCGAGCGAAGGTTTGGCGGAAATCTGCGATTTTATGCAAAGCGTTTTGCCGGATGATACCGTGTATTCGGGGATGTTGGGAAATTCCGCGCAAGTCGAGATTATGCGCGAGGCTTTTGGATTAGCGAACGCACCAACAACGATGGACGATGTGGAACCCTTGTTTTCGTTAACCCTTGCAAAGCTGATCGTGCCGTCCAGTGAAGGCGCAATCCTTAGACAACCTGAACAGTCTGATATAGCTCTGCTGAATGAGTGGGGGTATGACTATCTGGTCGAAACGGGCCTGCGCGAGGCAGGCGCAGAGACGCGTGAAACTGTGAAGGATGATGTCGCACGCAGAATTGAATCCTATAAACTTCGCATCTTGGCCTACAACGGCAAACCTGTTGCGCAAACGGGTTTCAACGCTGTGTTTCCTGACAGTGTGCAAATCGGCGGCGTCTATACACCACCTGAACATCGCTGCAACGGCTATGGCCGCCTTGCCGTCGCGCTGCACCTGAATGAAGCACGCGCACAGGGCGTCAAACAAGCGATCCTGTTTTCCGCCAACGAATATGCCTCGCGGGCCTATCGCGGCATTGGCTTTGAACAAATAGGTCATTACACTCTGACTATATTCGCCACGCCCGAGACCAAGGAATAACCATGCCTCTTTTCCGCCCTGAAGCCATGCAAACGTTGAAGCGTTGGCGCGAGCCTGCGTTTATCGCAGTGTTCTTTGCCCTTTCCGTTTGGTTCTTGTGGAAAGCTGTCGCGCAGTCCAGCTGGATTTCCGGCATGATTGGCTTGGGAATGGCAGGCGTGGTGGGCAGTATTCTTTACGTCTCCTACATGCGAGCCAGTATCAAAACCGATTCCGACGGCCCCGGTATTGTCGAAGTGCGCGAACGGGAAATCACGTATTTCGCCCCTGAAAATGGCGGCACAGTGGATCTTGATATGTTGCTTCGTCTACAGTTGTCGACATTGCCAAGCAAAAGCGGCGACCGAAACTGGATAATGTGGTATCCGGGCGGCTCGTTGGTTATCCCGACGTCCGCTGATGGCGCGGGGGCATTGGTTGAGGCATTCGCAGCATTGCCTAATCTTGGGTACGATAAAATCGTGCGGGCAATGAAGGCTGAAACGCAAGAGATATTCACGATTTGGCAGCGCGGTAAATAAAACGTCAAAACTTGACTTGCGGTTGCGGAATCCGAACCCTAAGTCGATAGGTAGAACATAAAAACGGGAGTTCTATAAATGTCGATACCTCAGTCCGGCGGTGGGCCGATCGAGCACCACTCGCAACTCGCAGAATTCCTGTCTTCGGGGTGTAAGCCTAAAAGCGAATGGCGTATCGGCACAGAACACGAGAAGTTCGGATATTGCAAAGATTCACTTCTGCCGCTTCCTTACGAGGGTGATCGCTCGATCAAAGCAATTCTAGAAGGATTGCGCGACGAGTTCAAATGGACCCCAGTGGAAGAAGCAGGGCAGTTGATTGGTCTAACTAAGGACGGTGCGAACGTATCGCTTGAACCGGGCGGGCAGTTGGAACTTTCGGGCGCGCCGTTGGAAAGCATTCATCAGACATGCGACGAAGCAAACGAGCATCTGAAAGAAGTTAAGGCGGTTGCAGACAGGGTCGGTGCGCGGTTCTTTGGTATGGGCGCAGCGCCAGATTGGACGCACGAACAGATGCCGCTGATGCCCAAGGGGCGTTATAAATTGATGGACCGTTATATGGGAGAGGTCGACACGCACGGCACACAGATGATGCGGCGGACGACCACAATTCAGGTGAACCTAGACTTTTCAAGCGAGCCGGACATGGTGCAAAAATTCCGTGTCGCTTTGGCGTTACAGCCGATTGCGACGGCGTTGTTTGCAAACTCTCCGTTCTTTGAAGGCAAACTGACGGGCTATCAGTCGTGGCGCGCACGAATTTGGCAAAACACGGATAACGCCCGCACGGGCATGTTGCCATTCGTGTTCGAAGATGGTTTCGGGTTCGAGGCGTATGTTCAATACGCGCTCGACGTCCCGATGTATTTTGTTTACCGCGACGGAAAATATATCGACGCATTAGGCATGTCATTCCGTGATTTCCTGGCCGGTAAACTACCAGCCTTGCCCGGCGAGATGCCAACGATGTCCGATTGGGCAGACCACCTTACGACGGCCTTCCCAGAGGCGCGGATCAAGCAATACATGGAAATGCGCGGCGCTGACGGTGGCCCTTGGCGCAAGATTTGTGCGTTGCCCGCCCTTTGGGTTGGCATGATGTACGATCAAACGGCGTTGGATGCGGCGTGGGATGTTTGCAAGGATTGGACTGCCGAACAGCGGGATCAACTGCGGCTAGATGTTGCTAAAGACGGTCTGCAAGCACAGATCAATGGTCGAGAAGTTCTGGATGTTGCAAAAGATTTGCTGGCTATTTCCGAGGCTGGTCTGAAGGCGCGCGCAATGCCTGGTGCTGGCGGTCTGATACCTGACGAAACGCATTTTCTTAACGCGTTGCAGGAAATCGTGGATCGTGGATATTCGCCAGCCAAGAAGCTGGAACGATTGTACCGTTGCGAATGGGCAGGCGATATCAAACGGGTGTATCAGGAATATTCGTACTAATAATTACGCCCCGCAAAAACAATGCGGGGCGGGTTAATCATACCAGCGTGTCAGCACCGTATTCGTTGTCGCCCTCGGTCCCCTTGCCGATCAACCAGATCAGCAAGATGATAAAGCCGATCAGCGGAATTAGGCAAAGTAACAGCCACCAACCGGATCGGCCGGTATCGTGTAGCCGACGAACCTCGACTGCCCATGTAGGCAAGAACGTCACGAGTGCGAAGATGTTTCCGAAGTATCCGGTGTTGTACGAAAACTCCATTCCGCCCAACATAAACACATTGTCGCCGAACATCGCAGAATCTGCCGCGCCTGCGATCATCTGGCCGACGATCAAGAAAAGCATGAACCACCAAAATTCAGATCGGCTCGCGCGGCCTGCAAACGTGATATACTTTGAAAAACAAACGGAGATTGAATCCATAAATGTCATGTTAAGTCCCTCTTTTTAAATACTTTACTTCTTGCCGATTTTCGGTTCTTCACCCTTCAGAATTCGTCCAATATTCGCATGGTGGCGAACCCATACCAACACGGCCAAAATCACGCCTAACCAAACGGCGGCGGGCATATCGAAGATGTACAGCCATAACGGCAGGCTCGCCGATGCTGTCAGTGCAGACAGCGATGACATGCGAAGCGCCAGTGCCGTCGCCAGCCAGACCATGCAGGCGGCAAGCCCTGCCCAGAAGTTTAATGCCAGCATAATGCCAAGGAAAACGGCCACACCCTTGCCGCCTTTGAACATCAAATAGATCGGGAAAAGATGGCCAAGGAACGCGGCCAGCGCTGCAACCTGTGCTGCGTCTTCACCCAGAAACGCACGCGCGATCAACACAGCAACAGCGCCTTTGCCGGCATCCAGAACCAGCGTTGCAAACGCCGCCTTTTTGGATCCGGTCCGCAATACGTTCGTGGCCCCAATGTTGCCCGAGCCGATATCGCGCAGGTTTCCCAGCCCCATGACTTTGGCGACAACCATACCGAACGGAACCGAGCCAAGCAGATAGGCGGCAATGAAAATGCCTAGCAGCCACGGCCATTGGTTTTCAAATGCAGGGTTTGCACCCCAGAAACGTAGGAAATCGGGTAGCATTTTGGCTCCTTAAAATACTTGTTTGCCAGCGACAAAAGTTTTCAGAACCTTACCCTGCATCCGCCGGCCGTCAAAGGGTGTGTTTTTCGATTTCGACAGCAACCCGAAACGGTCCATTACGAACGGTGCATCAGGGTCAAACAAAATCAAATCGGCAGGGGCGCCCGCCTCCATACGACCGGCGTTTAGACCCAGAAGTTTTGCGGGATTAAGGCTGATTGCGCGGAATAATGTTGGGAGGTCCAAATGACCGCCGTGGACCAGTTGCATCAAGGCGGGTAGCATCGTTTGCAGGCCAACGGCGCCGCTGGCGGCTTCCTCGTAAGGGAGGCGCTTAGATTCTTCGTCCTGCGGGGTGTGCATCGAACTAACGGTGTCGATCAGCCCATCGGCAACGGCCTGAACTACCGCCAGACGATCATCTTCGGAACGCAGTGGAGGTTTGACTTTGAAGAAGGTGCGGTAATCCTCCACGTCGAATTCGTTGAGCGTCAGGTGGTGAATCGAAACTCCCGCGGTCACATTCAATCCTGCCGCTTTGGCGCGTTCCAGTACCGGCAGGGCGGCGGCGCAGGTGATCTGGTCGGCATGATATTTCGCACCTGTCATTTCAACGAGGGCCATATCGCGTTCAAGCTGAATTCGCTCAGCCATTGGCGAAACAGCCGGAAGACCCTGTTTCGTGGCGAACGGGCCGGAGGTCACGCACGCGCCTTTAGACAGAACGGGTTCCTGCACGTGGGCGATCACGAGCGCATTGGTGGCGCTTGCATAGGTCAGAATGCGTTGCAAGGTTTTGGGATTTGTTACGGGGCGGTCAGCGTCGGAAAATGCGACCGCGCCTGCGTCTTGTAGAAAGCCGATTTCAGCCATCTCGGTGCCGTTGCGTCCCTTGGTCAGGGCCGCCATAGGTAGGACGTTTACGGGGCTGGCATCCGCCGCCCGACGTCGGAAAAAATCTAGGATTTCGGGTGTATCTATCGCAGGCGTTGTGTCGGGCCGCGTGACCATCGTAGTGACGCCGCCTGCCGCCGCTGCTAGGCCGGCTGTGCGGAAACTTTCCTTATGGCGCTCACCGGGTTCACCGATTTTAACGCCAATGTCGATGATGCCGGGGGCGAGATATTTACCTTTGCAGTCAATACCTTCGGTAGATGCAGGGAGGATTTCAGTGATCACGCCGTTTTCAATGCGAACGGCCCCTAGGGTCTCGGTTCCGGCTTCGGGGTCAATGATGCGGGCGTTGGTTAGGATCAGCATGTTGTTGCCTCCTCTTTCGATTTCCGCAAGTTTCGCGCCAACAATTCCATCACAGCCATCCTTACCGCCACGCCCATTTCGACCTGTTCCTGTATCACGGATCTGTTGATGTCGTCGGCAAGAGTTCCGTCGATTTCCACGCCGCGGTTCATCGGGCCGGGGTGCATGACGATAGCGTCGGGTTTGGCGTTCGCCAGCTTCGCAGGGTCGAGGCCCCAGCGGTGGTAGTATTCACGTTCCGACGGGATAAAGCCGCCGTCCATACGTTCTTTTTGCAGGCGCAGCATCATCACGACGTCCACGTCCTTCAGGCCTTCGTTCATGTCGTCTGTGACCTCGACGCCGAGTTTATCAACGCCAGATGGCATCAAGGTTTTGGGGCCGATCAGGCGGATGCGGTTTTCCATTTTTCCAAGCAGGAAGATGTTGGATCGTGCCACGCGGGAATGCGCGATGTCGCCGCAAATTGCGATGGTCAGGCGGTGTAGGCGACCTTTAGATCGGCGGATGGTCAGGGCATCCAGAAGGGCTTGCGTGGGGTGTTCATGACGGCCATCACCCGCGTTCATCACCGCGCAATTAACCTTTTCCGCCAACAGCTTAACGGCACCGGAATGCGGATGCCGCACCACCAGAAGGTCGGGGTGCATGGCGTTAAGCGTTAGGGCCGTGTCAATCAGGGTCTCGCCCTTTTTGATGCTGCTGGCTTGCATCGACATGTTCATAACGTCTGCCCCTAGACGCTTACCGGCGATCTCAAAACTAGCTTGGGTGCGGGTCGAGTTCTCGAAGAACATGTTAACTTGCGTCAGGCCCGCAAGAACATCCAAGTGCTTGTTTTGTTTGAGGTTATGTTTGGCGTAATGATCTGCCAGATCGAGGATTTCGGTGATGCCTTCCGGCGTAAGGGACTCGATCCCGAGAAGATGGCGCTGGGTGAACATTCTGGCGGCTCCTTAACGGTGATTTGGGTGCTTATAGCAGGGAAATCCGCTGGAACAAGCCGCTGGTTTTAGCTAGGGTGCAAATATGACGATGGAACCGCAAGAATATCACGAGGCGTTGGCGCAGCTTGCATGGCAAGTTGAGCTGGGTGCTGACGAGGCGATAGGTGAGGTTGCGGTTAATCGGTATGAGGAAAAGGCTAAGCCGAAGCCGAAGGCTGTGGTTGCACCGCCCGTCGTCGAGACGGTCAACGAGCCTGTTGATATATCAGCGGAGGCCACGCGTTTGGCGGCGGGGTGTGGCGATCTGGAGGCGCTTCGCGCGACGCTTGAAGGTTTCGATGGATGCGCGTTGAAACGTGGTGCGCGGAACACGGTGTTCTCAGATGGCAACCCAGCGGCGCGGGTGATGATTATTGGCGAAGCACCCGGGCGGGACGAGGATATCCAAGGGAAACCTTTCATCGGTCGGTCAGGGCAATTGCTAGATAAAATGCTTGCCTCCATTGGACTTAGTAGAAATGCTGAAGCGCCAGAGGATGCAGTTTACATCACGAATGTTCTGCCGTGGCGGCCACCGCAGAATCGTGATCCGCTGGATGAAGAAAAGGCGATGATGAAGCCGTTCTTAATGCGGCATATCGAGCTGGTGAAACCGCAGGTTTTGATGTTGGTCGGGAACCCGTCCAACCAGACTTTGTTGGAGACTAGTCAAGGTGTTACGCGGTTGCGCGGGCAATGGCACGAGGTTGCGGGAATTCCGGCGTTGCCGATTTTCCATCCGGCCTATCTAATGCGCGCACCTGCAAAGAAACGAGAAGCATGGGCGGATTTGTTGATGCTTAAAGCGAAATTGGACGAGGGTTGAATGTCTCATATTAGTGCTAGTGAAAAACGGGAATTCGTTCCTGTGCGGATTGCGGTTTTGACGGTGTCGGATACACGAAAACTGGCGGAGGACCGTTCCGGTGATACGTTGGTTAAGCGGATCGAGGCGGCGGGACATATTTTGGCGGCTAGGGATATTGTGCGCGATGAACGTGCTGATATTGCTGACAAACTGCGTGCTTGGGCCGCGGATGATGGCGTGGACGTTGTGATTTCGACTGGTGGTACCGGTCTGACCGGACGCGACATTACCGTGGAAGCGCACCGCGATGTTTATGAAAAAGAAATCGATGCGTTTTCGACGCTGTTCACCATGGTTTCGGTTGACAAAATCGGAACTTCTGCGGTGCAATCGCGGGCTTGCGGCGGGGTTGCAGGCGGGACATATATGTTCGCGCTTCCGGGGTCGCCGGGGGCTTGCAAAGACGGCTGGGACGGGATTTTGAAGGACCAGTTAGATTACCGGCATTTGCCGTGCAATTTCGTCGAAATCATGCCTCGACTGGAAGAACATAAGCAGCGAACCAAGAGCTAAGTGTTAACCTTTGAGTCGTTAACCTTTGGCCTGAAACAGCAGTTTTTCGTGTGCACAACCCGTACACAATGCGTGCACAACGCGTATGTACGATTGCGTTAACTATTTAGGCTGGTTCGTGGAAGCTACGACGCGGGGCAGCCTTGGATTTCGACGGCTTTGTTGTCTTCCAATACCGTGATGCGGATGGCACTGCGATCAGTGGTTAACATGCCGTCGCCGTAGAATTCCATCGTGGCGTTGGCGGTCAGGTTTTTGCCCTTGATGCTGGTCTCGGCGATGTCGATCCAGATATCGGGATGGACGTATTCGATGACCGT
>JAGLUD010000017.1 GCA_023134935.1 Paracoccaceae bacterium
GTATCTACAAAAAATTTCATATCGTTTTTCCTGTTTACTGGAAAGCGCGCTCGCAATCCGTTCGCGGGCAACATACAATATGTCGCATGGCGATGAAACCACATATTCTACGGATTTCTGATGCGTGAGCGCGGGTTCTACAAAGAGGGTGATCTTGTCTCGGTTCTAACAGCCGAGCCGCTGGACCGGTTCCTTGATTATAAGGCCCCTGAAGGCGGTATTTTCGCTGGCGCGTTCGTGATGGTGCCGCTTGGGCCACGCCGCGTTTTGGGCGTGGTTTGGGGGGCTGGTGCGGGGGATTTCGATATCTCCAAGGTGCGTGCAATTGGGCGGGTGCTGGATGTGCCCCCGATGCGGGCCGAGATGGTGGAGTTTCTTACCAAAGCTGCCGATTACACGCTGACGCCGTTGTCCTTGATGTTGCGTCTGGCAACGCGCGCACCGGGGTTGGGGCAGCCTGCAAGTATGCGGAAAATCTTGCGGATGGGTACTGGTAAGCCTGACAGGGCAACCAAAGCACGGACGCGGGTGTTGCAAGTGTTGGAAGAACACGGCGGGGCAGGGTTTGCGCCCTCGGAACTGTCAGCAATGGCGGGTGTTTCCAGTAGTGTGATCAAGGGTTTGGTTGAACAAGGGGCGGTTATTCAGGAAGTCGCGCCGCGGGATTTATCCTATCCGAAACTGAATGCAGATTATGCGGGGAAAACCCTTTCAGCGGATCAGGCGGCGGCGGCGTTGAAGCTGCGTGAGGCGGTTCGCGCGAAAATGTACGGCACGACATTGCTGAAAGGTGTGACGGGGTCGGGCAAGACCGAGGTGTATCTGGAGGCAGTGGCCGAGGCGTTGAAATCGGGGCGGCAGGCGTTGGTTTTACTGCCGGAGATTGCGCTGACGGTCGAATTTTTGGATCGTGTCGAAAAGCGGTTTGGGCAACGCCCAGCGGAATGGCATTCGGGTGCGTCGCAGGCTGAGCGTCGCCGTTGCTGGAAAGCGGTGGCCGAGGGTGGCGCGCAGCTGGTTGTAGGCGCGCGGTCCTCGTTGTTTTTACCGTTTCGCGATCTGGGTTTGATCGTGGTGGATGAGGAACATGACGGTTCTTACAAGCAGGAAGAAGGGGTGCATTATCACGCTAGGGATATGGCTGTTCTACGGGCCTCGCTTTGTTCGGCAACTGTGGTTTTGGCTACGGCCACGCCCAGTTTGGAAAGCTGGGCGAATGCTGAGGCGGGCAAATACGCACGGATCGATTTGCATGAACGCTTCGGCACGGCGGAGCTGCCGGATATGGACAGCATCGATATGCGATCGGAAGCGATGGAGATGAACCGTTGGTTATCGCCAACGCTGGTGGGCGAGATGAAAACGCGGCTGGAAGCAGGGGAGCAGAGTTTGCTGTTCCTGAACCGTCGCGGGTTTGCGCCGCTGACCCTGTGCCGCGCGTGTGGCGAGCAGATTGGCTGTTCTGAATGTGATGCGCGGATGGTGGAGCACCGGTTCTTGAAGCGGTTGGTTTGTCATCAGTGCGGGGCCTCGAAACCGATACCGGAGGTGTGTCCGTCGTGTGAAGTTGAGGGCAAGCTAACCGCGCTCGGCCCCGGGGTGGAGCGGTTGGCGGAGGAAGCGTCTGACCTGTTCCCTGATGCACGGGTGGCGATATTGTCGTCGGATTTGGCGGAGACCGCGCGGGCTTTGAAGCAGCGAATTGATGAAATCGCGGCTGGCGGGGCGGATATTATTATCGGCACGCAAATTGTCGCCAAGGGGCATAACTTTCCGCATCTTACACTGGTAGGCGTGATTGATGCGGACCTTGGACTGCAAGGTGGTGACCTTCGTGCCGCCGAGAAAAGTTTCCAGCTTATCCGGCAAGTAGCGGGCCGCGCTGGGCGGGCCGAGA
>JAGLUD010000170.1 GCA_023134935.1 Paracoccaceae bacterium
GTCTCGTTCAACTCCACATCGAAAAGCTCGCGCATCCGGGTCTCCACCGGCTCGGGCAGGCGGCGTGTTACGATGACTTTAAACGGTGCGTTTGTCATGTTGCTTTTACGTCCTCGGGTTGAAAACTTTGTGTTAACATGGCAGCAAAGGAACGGCGGGGGAATGGCAAAAATGCCAAACTGCGCGATACAGGCTAATTACAGGCGTATATTATGTACAAACCCATGCGACATTTGTTGCGCGTCATCGCGATTTCGGCGATCGCCTTTGGAACGGGTGCGCCTGTTGCAAGCGCACAGCAATCTACCAACTCTGCACTTGGCCCCGTTACCAGCCTTCCTTTGCCACGGTTTGTCAGTTTAAAGGGTGTGAAAGCCAACGTCCGGCGCGGCCCGAGCCAATCGCACCGTATCGACTGGGTGTTGATGCATCGTGGTACACCTTTGCAGATTACCGCCGAGTTTGAACATTGGCGACGCGTCCGCGATCAAGACAATGTCGGAGGCTGGATACATTACTCATTACTTAGCGGTCACCGGACGGTCGTAATTCAGGGGCAACGCATTCCGTTGCACGCCGAAGCTAGCGAAAATTCGCGAACGGTCGCATTGGCAGAAAAAGGCGTGATTGCATCGGTCGGGGCCTGTCTACCGGAGTGGTGCGAAATTGAGACTGACGGGTTCAAAGGCTGGGTTACAAAGTCCGAAATTTGGGGCGTTGGGGCAGGCGAAATCCGCGAATAGTTGCCGAAGCGTTAACCCATGCTTATCTATTCAACTGTTAGGCTATTGCCCGTCATGCGTGTCGCGGATAAACTTCGCGCGAATTCTATTCTTTGTTGGAGGTAATTAAGATGAAAAATTTATTAACAGCCGTCACGACCGTCGCAATTGTGAGCAGCGCGTCTTACGCATTGGCGCAAAATCAGCTAGAAACGACGCTTGATCTCGTCGTGCGCGGTATGATGGATGACGGCGCTGAAATCTCCTACGATGAACGGATTGTTGGTGCAGACGGCAGCGTTGAGTACATTGATCTAGTGATCGCTGCACCAGAAGGCGAATTTACCATGTCGATGGATTGGCTGAAAGGTGTGCCGTCGGGTTCCGATGTTACGTTCACCGTTTCCGATACTATCGATGTTTCGGGCCGCGAAGAGGGTGTTGAGTTCTCGTTCGAGATTCAATCTGCTGCGTTTAAGTTGACGACAAATGGTGTGCTGCGCGAAGCGATGAGCGCCGAAGACGTTACAGTCACATTCTCCGCTGATGCGTTTATCGTTGATGGCGGCGACCCTGACAGCGATGTTTTGCGCAAGGTTTTTGTTGATTTGGGCGCGATTGATTTTGATCTTTTGGTTTCGACCGAAGAGATGTTTGTTAAAGGCGCGTTTGATGCCGAGAAAATGGACGTTGCTTACGATTACACCATCGATGGCCAATCTCAGGAAGTTGAGCAGACAACCGAAGCCACGGCTGTATCGTTCGAATTTGATATTCCGGCTGACGAGGAAGACGCGCTCGGATACCTTGACGGCAGCAAATCCGGCGTAATCGAAATGACGAGCGGTGCGAGTGAATTCGTAATGACCATGGATGCGGATGGTATCGCATTGGACATGGAGGGTACGTCCGGTGACAGCTCAGCGTTGCTCGAGATCGTTGATGGAACAATCACGTACGATGTTAACGCAGATGGTTTCGATATGGTCGTGACACCTGGCGCGGGAATGCCAATTCCACCAGTCGAGGTGGGAATGGGTGAGATTGCCATGAAGCTTATCATCCCTGCAGGTGCCGCAGATACACCAGCCGAGATGGTGGTCGACATCCTGTTCGCTGATCTAGTTGTCGGCGAAGGTTTATGGTCGATGATTGATCCTGGGAAAACAATTTCGCGCGATCCTGCGCAGCTGGATATTGATATTGAGGCATTGGTACAACTTGACGCGATGGCTGCAGTTGCCGGCGAAGATCCAGCATCGGCTGCCAAGATCCACAATTTGGATATCAATCAAATTTTACTATCACTGGCAGGCGCGTCGATCCAGATGGATGGTGCTGCAACGTTTGACAATTCCGGCCCAATCCCGATGCCGCTGGGGTCTTTGAACATCGACATGCGTGGTATCTCAACATTGGCCAACCAGTTGGTGGCACTTGGTCTTCTTGACCAAATGCAAGCTGGTATGGCGATGGGTATGATGATGGCATTTGGTCAACCGGGTGACGAGGCCGATCAGTTTATCTCTGAAATCACATTCTCGGAAAATGGTATTATGGCGAATGGCCAACCCATACAGTAATCTGGGGTGATGAAACTTTTGAGGCCTGCCGTTAGTTCGGCGGGCCTTTTTCGTTATCGGGTGCGGCGTAAATAAACGTAGTAAGCGCCGCCGCCGCCATGTTTGGCGTGGGCGGGTGTGATTTGCAGGATTTTTGGTTTCAAATCCGGCCGGTTCAACCAATGCGGCAAACTGTGACGCAAGATACCTTGGCGGGTCGGCATTATACCTTCGTCGACACGCGTGGAATTGCCTTTGCCGGTAATCACCAAAGCCAATCGTTTTCCAGCAGCGTGACTACGGTGGATAAAGGTAGTTAATTCCGAGTGCGCCTGCGCGGCCGTCAAGCCGTGCAGATCCAGTCGAGCATCCGGTTTGATCTTGCCCTTGCGAAGTCGATCGAAATTCTTGCGGTCCATCTGGTGGTCGGGCTTCTCGCTGGCCTTCATGGGATCGAGAGCCAGATTGATCGTCACCCGTGCTTCGGGCCGCATCCCGCCAATTTGGGTCAGCGGGCGGATCATTTGTCGCGATGGTTTTTGCGCCAATGGCACGCGTTCTGGCTCAGGTGTAAAAGTTACTTTGAACGGTTTCACAGAATGCAGGGGAACAGTGGTCTGAGTGACCTTCGACCAAACTTCGTGATCGTCCTCGCTTAGTTTCCGGTGCTTTCGACGTACCATAACAAGGCTTACGCCCCTGTCCCTACCAGCAACCAGTTCGGGTTGTCGCCGCCCATTAAGCGTGCAAACGTCCACGTATCGGACTGTTTTTTGATGTGCTTCTCGTCACCCTCGACAATCTCACCTTCGGCATTGCGAACAACGGATGTCAGCTCGCCGGTGAACTTCATAGTTATCTCGGCTTCACTGTTTTCCTCGTCGAATTTCGCACCGGCCAGCTTAACGCTGCTAACCCCAATGAAGTTCGCATCAACGGTCAGACCGCTATCAACCCGCGCCGTAATCGCAGTGGAGAAAGATTCGTATACGTCAGGAGCGAGATATTGCTCAAGAAACGGCAAGTCGCCGTTTTCAAATGCCATCAAGATCATTTCATATGCTTGGCGTGCGCCACCCGTGAAAACCTCGACGGAGAATCCGGTTTCAATTCGTTTCATCGCAGCAAGTGCCTTACCAGATTCGCTGTTCAGGTCGATATAGTTAGAAATATCAAAGTCTTCACCACCACCATCGATCACTTCAAACTTGCGTTTCGCAGTCTGTACGGGGGCCGTTGTATCCTCGAAACCTTCACGCGTCCCAAGGACACTGCGAAGGCGGAGCACCAAAAATAATGCAACGCCGGCAAGAACAATAATTTGAACCAATTGCGAACCCATCGGATCGACCTCTCGAAAAAATTCTGGCTAAACATTGGCGTTCGGCCTATTCGCTACCTATGTAAGCATTGTGAGGGGCCAAGTCCATTGGCCCAATGTAAACTTTGGAAAAGGCATATGTGGTTATTTTTTCTATTCGTTGCGGTTCCGATCATCGAGATCGGCCTATTTATTCAAGTCGGGGGTTTCCTCGGGCTGTGGACGACCTTGATTATCGTGGTTTTGACTGCATTAGTCGGAACAGCTTTGATGCGAGCACAAGGCATGGCGGCGCTGCAAAAGCTGCAATCTAGTATCGAAAGCGGTGGCAACCCAGCTGATCCAATTGCGAATGGCGCGTTCATTCTGATCGCAGGTCTACTTTTGCTTACCCCTGGATTCTTCACTGACACGATTGGTCTTTTGTTGCTGGTTCCACCTGTGCGCCAGTCACTTATCCGTACTGTCGCGGCACAACTAAAGTCCCGCGCAACGGCTTATGCATCGTCCGGCTTTGAAAGTCAGACAAAGTACGCCTCGGACACGGTTCTGGATGGTGACTTCGAAGTCGTCGAGGACAACGTGAACGGCGAACCCGGGAATTCCGGCTGGACCCGCCCTGAGGAGTGAACGAGCGATTGTTCCTCCCGCACAGAAGTGATACTCCGACTTCCAGTAATTAAAACCACATCAGGAATTCGTTCAAATGGCAGAAGAAAATAACGGCGCGGCGGAGGGTACCCCCCCACAACAGCCTCGTGTAAAGGTCCTCAATCAGTATATCCGCGATCTATCGTTTGAAAACGTAGCGGTTCAGAAAGACCGGATGCCGGAAGGCCAGACCAACTTTGAGGTTCAAGTTGCACTGGACGCGCGGAAAACTGGTGAAAACCAGTACGAAGTTATTAATAAGCTGAAAGTTACCGCCACAATCGGTGAAGATAAGATCTTCATTCTGGAAATGGATTACGCTGGACGGTTCACTGTTGAAAACGTTCCGAACGAACAGTTGCACGCGTTCTTGATGATCGAGTGCCCACGGATGATCTTCCCTTATCTACGCCGTGTTGTTGGTGATGTTACGCGTGACGGTGGCTATCCGCCGCTGAATCTGGACAACATCGATTTCCTTGCGCTTTATCGCAACGAAATGTCGCGGATGGCGCAAGCACAAGCCGAAGCTAAAGACGCACCGATTTCTTAATTTTCTGAGATTCTCGAAAAGGGCTGCCATTCGGCTGCCCTTTTTATTTGAACTGGTTCCAGACAGCGGATTCGCCCAGATTTTCCACAAATTCTTTATGTGCCTCTACTTCCGCTTCGCTAATGCGTGTCGGTAGCGGGCTTGGCCTTTTTGGTGGGGACCAGTTCGCGGCGGCTCCGTCATCACTAGCGTCTTTGTTTGAAACGATCGACAATGCGAAATCTGGTTGGCGGCCACCGATTAGCTCCAGATAAACCTCTGCAAGGATTTCGGAATCGAGCAGCGCGCCGTGTAGTTCCCGTTCAGTGGTGATACCAAACCGGCGGCACAACGCATCGAGCGAGTTTTGCGCACCGGGGAATTTTTTCCGTGCAATCGCCAATGTATCCAACGCTTGCGCCCATGGAAGTTCGGGCCTTTCAACCCACTTCAATTCCGCATTGAGGAACTTCATATCGAAAGCGGCGTTATGAATAACCATCTTGGAGTCACCAACGAAATCCAAGAATGCCTGCGCGACATCAGTGAACAGTGGCTTATCCGACAAGAACTCAGCACTTAACCCGTGAACGGCGAATGCCCCTTCGGGCATGTCGCGCTGAGGGTTGATATATTGATGATAAGTTTTGCCTGTGGGCATATGGTTGAACAGCTCTACCGCACCGATTTCGACAATCCGGTCACCCGAATTAGGGTCAAGGCCGGTCGTTTCCGTATCCATCACGATTTCACGCATCTACTTCCCCTTTAGCCGTTCAATCAGTGATAAAACCTCCGACTGCGCGTGGTCCAGTCCTAATCCGGTATCAATCAAATAATCCGCGCGCTCACGCTTTTCAGTGTCAGGGGTCTGCTTGGCCAAAATTGTTTCAAAAACCTCGCGGGTCATCCCTTTGCGATCCATAACCCTTTGCTCTTGTACATCTTTGTCAGCTGTAACAACCAAAACGCCGCCCAGCCACGAGTCTGCTCCGGTTTCATATAGAAGTGGGATATCACAAACGACCAACGGCCTGCCCAAATGTGAATCGAGAAAATTCTGGCGATCGGCGGATACCAACGGATGTACGACTTCTTCGATACGCTTAAGCAACCCTTGATCGGCCAAGATTGCCTTCCGCAGTGCACTACGGTCAACGGCGCCGTCTTTGATAGCGGCAGGTATGACGGTCTCGATGGCGTGAACACCAGCACCGCCGAAACCATAAAGTCTGTGAACCGAGGCATCCGCATCCCAAACTGGAACGCCAGCGGCACGAAAGAATTCCGCCGTAGTGGATTTACCCATCCCGATCGAACCCGTTAGCCCAAGTATGTATGGTGTATCACTCATGCGTTCAGCACCGCTTGGCGTAACTCGTCATCAACTTCAGGCTTTTTTCCAAACCAGCTTTCAAACCCCGGAACAGCTTGATGCAAAAGCATCCCGAGACCATCGACCGTATCCAACCCACGAGCCTGCGCCTTTTCAAGGAAAGGGGTGATCAACGGTGCGTAAACAATATCTGTTACCAGCGCATCCGGTGCGGCAGCATAAAAATGCACACGCAGTTCCGGTTGCCCGTCCATCCCTAACGAAGTGGTGTTAACGATTGTGGAGGCACCATCCATCGCTTCGCTAACCTCGCTCCATTCCAC
>JAGLUD010000171.1 GCA_023134935.1 Paracoccaceae bacterium
GTCCCCCAGACGGACGCGCTACCAGACTGCGCCATAGCCCGACTGACGGTTGTTATAGCGATCAAAGCTTCGGTGGCAAGCGGGAAAGGCAGGGGCATTCAGGCAAGTTCCGCGATTTGTGCTTCGACGGATTTTCGCATCGCCAGAAGTCGCGTATATATCTCTGCCAGCTGTGGGTTTGGCGCGGTAAGGGTGGCAACAACCGGCGTTGGAGCGACCCGTTTAACGGGTTCCGGCGCAGTTCCGTTTTCCAACAAATCCTGCCCCATTATGACCATCGCCTTGACGCCGCGTTCACGCAAAACCTTCTGCGCACCTTTGATCGTCATGCCTTGCTCGTGCAACAGATGTTGGATGGAACGGATAAGCCCGACGTCCTCGGGGCGGTAATACCGCCGCCCGCCGCCACGTTTCACGGGCTTAATCTGGGTGAACTTGCTTTCCCAAAACCGCAGCACATGTGCCGGAATCCCCAGAATCTCGCCAACTTCACTGATGGTGCGAAATGCTGAGGGGGATTTCTTCATGTTCGGCGCCTACTTTTTGTTGCCGCTGTCCACGCGATCTTTCATCAGGTGCGAGGGGCGGAATGTAAGTACACGGCGCGGCGCGATCGGCACCTCTTCACCAGTCTTCGGGTTGCGTCCGATACGTTCGTTCTTGGACCGCACGGAAAATGTTCCGAAAGAAGAAATCTTGACGCTTTCGCCAGCGACCAGCGCGTCCGAGACATGATCAAGCACAGATTCAACCAAATCGGCCGACTCGTTACGAGACAGCCCGACTTCGCGGAACACAGCTTCACTTAAATCCATGCGTGTCAGAGTAGATTCGCTCATAATACATTCCCATCCTAAGTTTTCCTTAGGATATTGGGATTCTAGATTCAGAGTCAATAACAATGACTTAGGGTGCGACTACCAGCGCACCGCCGCGGCACCCCAAGCAAGGCCGCCACCGATGGCTTCCAGCAACAGCAGATCACCTCGTTTGATCTGCCCTTTTTCCACAGCAACAGACAAGGCCAGCGGGATAGAGGCCGCCGATGTGTTGCCGTGATCCTGCACGGTAACCACCACATTATCCATCGAAACGCCCATCTTTTTGGCGGTACGCTTAATGATCCGCAAGTTGGCTTGGTGAGGGACTATCCAGTCGATATCTGTCGCGGTCAACCCGGCCAGCTCCAACGCCTTCTCGCCGCTAGAGGCCAGTTTGGAGACAGCATGTTTGAAAACTTCCTGTCCTTGCATACGCAAAAGCCCCGTTGATTGGGTCGAAGAAACGCCGCCATCAACATAAAGAAGGTCGTTATATTTACCGTCAGAATTCAAATCTGTGGACAGCACACCGCGATCTTCGCCTGTGCCTTCGCTTTCCGTGGCCTGCAAAATTACTGCGCCTGCGCCGTCGCCAAACAGCACGCAAGTACCGCGATCAGTGAAATCGATAATGCGAGAGAATGTTTCAGCGCCAACAACCATTACAGTTTTGGCATGACCAGATTCAATCAACGCCGTCGCATTAGCCAAAGCGTAAATAAAACCCGCGCAAACGGCCTGTAGGTCAAACGCAAAACCGCCAGTCATGCCTAGCGAATGTTGCAAACGTGTGGCGGTAGAGGGGAATGTCTGGTCGGGTGTTGCTGTAGCCAGCACAATCGCATCCAGATCCGCGCCTGTCATGCCTGCGTTTTTCAACGCCATAGTCGCCGCTTCGAAAGCTAAGTCAGATGTTTTCTGATCGTCCGCCGCGAAATGCCGCCGCTCGATTC
>JAGLUD010000172.1 GCA_023134935.1 Paracoccaceae bacterium
ACCTCGGCGGAGGCATTTTCACGAAGGCAATCCGCCATCGAGCGAGTAGCGGATTCTTCCCATATGGAACCATGGGGTTTATCGGAATTCATATTCATACGGGTTTGTGGCATTTCCCTTTCAAAAGTTAAAGTTGGTAAAAATACGGGATTGCAAATTCCGGTCTGTAATTCAATTTCCCGCCAAGCTATAGTTTGGCAGACGAACAAAACGAGGGTCACATGACAAAAGCATTCGTATTCCCCGGTCAAGGGGCGCAATCCATCGGAATGGGCAAAGCCTTCGCCGACGCATACCCCGCCGCGAAGGCGGTATTTGACGAGGTGGACGAGGCCTTGGGACAGAACCTGTCCTCGCTGATCTGGGAAGGCGACATTGCAGATCTAACCCTTACCGAAAATGCCCAACCAGCGCTGATGGCAACATCTATGGCGGCAATGGCCGCGCTGAATGCCGAAGGTGTGCAGGTGACGGATGCAGCTTACGTGGCGGGACACTCGCTCGGTGAATACTCGGCGTTATGTGCCGCTGGTGTGCTGTCGCTGGCCGATACGGCGCGGCTGTTGAAAACTCGTGGCAAGGCGATGCAGGAGGCGGTTCCTGTCGGTGTTGGCGCGATGGCCGCGCTGCTTGGTTTAGATTTTGCATTGGCGCAGGTCGTTGCCAAAGAAGCAGCCGAGGGTGATGTTTGTCAGGCCGCAAACGATAACGACCCCGGTCAGGTGGTTGTATCTGGCCATAAAGCAGCGGTTGAACGCGCATGCGTTCTTGCCAAAGAAGCAGGGGCCAAACGCGCCGTGATTCTGCCGGTCAGCGCCCCGTTCCATTGTTCCTTGATGGAACCAGCAGCGAAAGTGATGGAAGCCGCGTTAAGCGAAGTAACCTTCAACGCCCCAAGTGTCCCTGTCGTGGTGAACGTAACCGCCGAGGCATGTTCCGACCCCGATGAACTTCGTGCACATCTTGTAGCGCAGGTCACAGGTTCCGTCCGTTGGCGCGAGTCGGTGTTGTACATGGGCACACAAGGCGTCACAGAAATCTGGGAGATCGGCGCAGGCAAGGCCCTAAACGGTATGATCCGCCGCATTAACCGCGAAATTACATGCAAAGCAGTGAACGACCCCGACGGGGCAAAAGCAGCAGGAGAATAAGAATGTTTGATCTAACAGGTAAGACTGCCCTCGTAACGGGCGCATCCGGTGGCATCGGCGGTGCGATCGCTCGCAGCCTTTACGCGCAGGGCGCGACCGTAACACTTTCGGGTACGCGGATTGATCCACTGAACCAACTGGCAGCAGAACTCGGCGAGCGCGCCCACGTTGTAGCCTGCAACCTTAGTGATCGCGGTGCCGTGGCAGCCCTTCCGAAGGCCGCAAGCGACGAGATGGGCGGGTTGGATATTCTGGTTAATAACGCAGGTGTGACCAAAGACAATCTCTTCATGCGTATGAAAGACGAGGAGTGGGATACCGTGCTGGACATCAACCTGACCTCCACCATGATCCTGATGCGCGCCGTTATGCGCGGCATGATGAAAGCGCGTTGGGGCCGGATTATTAACATCAGCTCCATCGTTGGAGTTACCGGAAATCCGGGGCAAGCGAACTATGCGGCGTCAAAAGCCGGTGTGATCGGCATGGGTAAATCTGTGGCTTACGAAGTTGCCAGCCGAGGCATTACCGTTAACGCCATCGCACCGGGGTTCATTACAACGGCCATGACTGACAAACTGACAGATGATCAGAAAACCAACCTACTGACAGGCGTTCCGATGGGCCGCATGGGTACGTCGGAAGAAATCGCTGCCGCGGCGGTCTATCTTGCCTCGAACGAGGCGGGTTACGTGACCGGACAAACGATGCACGTTAACGGCGGGATGGCGATGTTCTGATTGCCTAATGCAAAGCTAGACTAAGGAAACCCGCAAGCGCCCGGCGCTTGCGGGTTTTTCTTTTAGAAACCTTTGGGGAAAAACTGCAACAAGGTTGGGTACACGAAATTGCCGTATGTCGCCCAGAACAAAAAGAGCACTGGAACGATCATCGCATATTGCCACAAGTGTGGCTTAATGCGCCCCTCAAACCGGTCCTCGGTAACCATATACGTAAGGGTCGGAAATATCGCGTAAACTGACATGATAATTAGCAACATCAACGATCCCCAAAATGGGTTAACGACCACATTTGCCAAATGCATACCACCTTGTTCGACCAATGCGCCGAACATGCCCGAAGCGATGAAAACGCTGGTTTTGGAGAACGCGAATTTTCGCAGCAATACATACCATGCCAGCATAAACAGGAAGTAATAGAACAGGCCAAACAACAGGTCGTAGGCGGGAACCGGATGCAGCAATACTTTGTCTTCGGGTGGTAGGTTGATGTTGCTGAAGGTGGCGAAGACCTCGGTTATCAATCCAAGCAGGGTTCCCAAGCCCAGAAACGCGACGGACCGCGGAAAACGCCGGAGGTAATCCGCCAGCGGTTGTCGTGCAGTATAAACGAAAAGCCCCATTGGATAGATGTAGGCTTGTGGGTTGTCACGAAAAATTACGATAAGAAGCGCAACGCCCAGTAATTCAAATAAAACCTTGCCCAAAATGCGCCACCTCTGGAAGAGTGATAGAAACATCCTATATGATAAAACGGTCGTTGCGGGTAGATTTGTTCGGCACGAATTCATTTGCCAAACCTCTTTAGTGTGCTATAGCGCGGCTCGAGTGATTACCGAAGGCCCTGCCTGCGGAGCTCTTGCCGTAACGGCAACCCGAAGATCCGCCTTGAAAAGGCAGTAGGACAAAACTAAGTTATGGCCAACAATGGCCGCTATAAAATCGAGGATAAAAACATGAGCGATATCGCAACACGCGTTAAGAAGATCGTTGTCGAGCACCTAAGCGTAGACGAAGCAAAAGTAACTGAAACAGCTTCGTTCATCGACGATCTTGGCGCAGACAGCCTCGACACAGTTGAGCTGGTTATGGCTTTTGAAGAAGAGTTCGGCATCGAAATTCCTGACGACGCAGCAGAGACTATCCAGTCCTTTGGCGACGCAGTTAAGTTCATCACTGAAAACTCCTAAGTTTTTCACTGATAGAAATTCGGCAAACGGCGTCCCAAGGGGCGCCGTTTTTCGTTGGAGGGGGCGATATGAATACGATTGAAACCGAACGACTTATTTTGCGCCCTCCCGTCGCGGATGATCTGGATGCGTTTGCAAGGATGTGGGCGGATGCCGAGACGTTAAAGCACATCCCGATTGATCCGAACACCCGTGGGCAAAGCTGGGGTGGTTTGATGCGCATCGCGGGATGCTGGGCGCTGAAGGGGTATGGTCAATGGATGGTGCTTGATAAAACTTCGGACAAGTTTCTTGGTCACGCTGGGTTTTTCGACGCCATGCGCGAGCTTGGTCCGGATTTTGACGCACACCGCGAGGCCGGATGGGTGTTCACGCCCGAAGCCTCGGGCAAAGGGTTTGCAACCGAGGCAATGCTGGCGGCGTTGGGCTGGATGGACCGTCAATCTTTTGGTAACCGGACGGTGTGTATGATTGGAACGGATCATAATGCCTCGATTCGAGTTGCAGAGAAATGCGGGTACTCGCTGTTGCGTGAAGCGCAGGACAAAGACGGCGACATTGTATTAATGACCCGTAAAAATACAGTGGTCACTTGATTTAGAACAAAGACTGACCAAATTACTCGGGATAGAAGGCCGCTAACTTAATTTATCTGGAGGCAGCATTATGCGCCCGACCGTAACCTACTTCTCCGACGCTCTGTGTATCTGGGCATATGTATCCCAAGTCCGACTTGATCAGCTGGCCACTGAGTACTGTGACCGGATCACGATTGAGGAAAAGTTCTGCAGTGTCTTCCCTGACGCGCGCACCAAAACCTCCACCGCTTGGAAAGACAGGGGTGGTTATGAGGCGATGAACAACAATTTTCAGAAGATGGCCAAAAAGTTCCCACATATTTCGGTGCACGAAGATGTCTGGACGAAAACCCAACCCCGAACCTCAAGTTCCATCCACTTGTTCCTGAAGGCGATTCAATTGCTGGATGGGGATGCGGCGTTCAGCGATTTGACCTCGACTAAGGCCATACGGCAGTTTCGTACCGCGTTCTTCACAGAGGCGCGCGATATTTCCGATTGGAAAGTCCAAGGCGAGATTGCTGAGGAACTAGGGCTGGACGTTGATAGCATCAAAGCCAAAATCCACTCGTCGGAGGCAGCAGCTGCCTTGGATGCTGACCTTAAACTGGCTGATAAGCTGGGCGTTAAAGGCAGTCCGACGTTTGTGATGAACGAAGGTCGGCAAGTTCTGTTTGGTAACGTTGGCTACAAATTGATTGAAGCCAATGTAGAAGAACTGTTCCGTGAACAAGGCGATGATTCTGCAAGTTGGTGTTAACCTTAGGGTGCGTGGTCTCCACGCACCGCTTACCCTTCTGCTAACTTCTTGGCCAATACGTTCTGCTTCTCGGTAACTTTTCGTAAGTCTATACCTGTCAGAACACCGCCGCTTACCGCGGCGCGTCCCTCGACGTACAGGTCACGAACCGTGAAAGGGCCGCAAAGAATTAGCGCGGCTACTGGGTCCCAAGAGCCCGCGGCCTCTAGCCCGGACACATCCCACACTGCGAAATCGGCACGTTTTCCAACCTCCAATGACCCTAGGTCTGGCCGACCCAGAACAACGGCACCACCAAGCGTCGCAATCTCCAGCGTTTCACGCGCGGACATGGCATCAGCGCCGTTCTGCACCCTCTGCAACAGCAATAACTGCCGTGCTTCGGACAACAAGTGTCCTGCGTCGTTACTGGCCGATCCATCAACCCCTAACGCAACCTTAACCCCCGCATCTCGCATCTGGCGTACAGGTGCGATGCCGGAACCAAGCCGGCAGTTCGAGCAAGGACAATGCGCCACGCCGGTTTTAGTGCGCGCGAACAGGTCGATCTCGGAGGTGTCCAGCTTCACGCAATGGGCGTGCCAGACATCATCACCAGTCCAACCTAAATCTTCGGCGTACTGCCCCGGGCGCACACCGAATTTCTCAAGGCTATAAGCGATATCCTCGTCATTTTCCGCCAGATGTGTGTGCAACATTACGCCTTTGTCCCGTGCCAATAACGCAGTGTCGCGCATAATTTCGCGCGATACGGAGAACGGTGAACATGGGGCGAGGCCGACGCGTACCATCGCACCATCGCTAGGGTCGTGGAATGCATCAACCACACGGATCGAATCTTCAAGGATCGCGCTTTCAGATTCGACCAGCCAATCGGGGGGAAGGCCGCCATCACTCTCGCCGATGCTCATTGAACCGCGCGTGGGATGGAAGCGAATTCCGACCGTCTCGGCGGCATCGATGGTATCTTCCAGCCGGACACCGTTGGGATATAGATACAGGTGATCTGATGACATCGTACACCCTGAAAGCGCCAGCTCAGCCAAGCCAACTTGCGCGGATACGAACATTTCCTCGGGCCCCATACGCGACCAGATTGGATAAAGTGTCTGCAACCAGCCAAACAGTAGCGCGTCTTGCCCGCCGGGAACCACACGCGTCATGGTCTGGTACAAATGGTGGTGTGTGTTAACCAAACCCGGTGTCACAACGCACCCCTTGGCATCGATCACAACATCAGCGGTTTCGGGCAGGTCAGAACCAACCGCCTCGATCACGCCATCACGGGCAAACAGTCCGCCGCCGGAAATTTCGCGGCGAGTGCCGTCCATTGTCACCATTACATCGGCGTTTTTCAAAAGGAGAGTGGGCATTATGCCTCCATTACTTCGGTAATCCGTTTGCGGATATTTTCGGTCATAAAGTCGATAAACAGCCGGACTTTCGGATCCTGAAGCCGTTTATGTGGATAGATGATCGCAAGGTTGGTCGTTCCGGGCGGTGTTTCAGGCAACACTTCGACAAGATCACCGCTATAAAGGTGGTGCGCGATTTCGAACCAGGGTTTGTTAATTATCCCGTGCCCGCCAAGCGCCCAATCGGTCAGCACGTCGCCATCATCCGATTCAAACGGCCCGTGCACCGCGAGTTTACGGACGCCGGACGGTGTTTCCAGTTCCCAGTTGTATTGCGTTGAGCCGGGAAAACGCAGCAGCAAGCATGCGTGGTCGTCGGACAAAAGGTCGTTCGGCTTCTTCGGCGTACCATGCGCCGCCAGATAGGAAGGCGCTGCAGCCAATACTCGCCGACAATCGATAATGCCGCGAATGCGAAAGTTTGAATCCGGTATCTGTCCCAGCTTGAACGCTACATCCAGCGCTTCCGTCGTTATGTCGACCATACGGTCCGATAGGCGAAGTCGGACTTCGATTTCGGGATATTTGGCGTGGAACTCCGGTACCAGTGGGGCGATTAATCTCCGGCCAATTCCAAGAGGGGCGGTAACGTGAATGGAGCCTTTCGGATGCCGCGACACCTCCGCGATTGCGGCTTCGGCATCGTTCAACGCCTCCAGCATTTTTAGTGCACCGCCATAGAATATTCGCCCATGTTCGGTCGTTGTCAGCTTGCGGGTCGTTCGGTTGAACAACCGTATCCCCAGATGCTTCTCCAGCTCCTTGATACGGTTACTTGCGACCGCTGGGGAGGCGCGCAAATCGCGCCCTGCTGCAGATAGGCTGCCCAGCTCCACTACGCGGACGAACATTTTTATGTTGTTGATATATGACATGTCACTCACCTGATTACTGCGGCTAACACGATACCATTATCTATATATTTTTGAAAGTGTGGTGTGAGGAATTGTCTTACACTGCGCCGTAATCCATGCCATTCTGGTGAAAAATGGGAGAGTGCACATGTTTGATTATCCGTTAGTTTGGGAATGGATTGCCCTTGGCACACGCTGGGTTCATATCATTACCGCGATTGCGTGGATTGGTTCTTCGTTCTATTTCATAGCGCTGGACTTGGGTCTGCGGCAACGCGAGGGCATGCCTGAAGGCGCGCACGGCGAAGAATGGCAGGTTCACGGGGG
>JAGLUD010000173.1 GCA_023134935.1 Paracoccaceae bacterium
TTCGATGTTTCACGTGAAACAATGAATCGGTTGGATGCATATGCGGCGCTGTTGGTCAAATGGAACCCTAAGATAAACTTGGTCGCAAAGTCGACGATTCCTGATGTCTGGCGCCGCCATATGGCAGACTCCGCACAACTTTGGGCTATGGCGCCGAGCGGTGCGAGGTCTTGGATGGATATCGGATCTGGTGCCGGTTTTCCGGGGTTAGTGATCGCCGCGATCGCCGCCGAGAAATCACCGAGCTTGAAGGTCTCGCTAGTTGAAAGTGACAGACGGAAGTCTGTTTTTCTTCAATCGGCCGCCAGAGAGATGGGAATCACGGTAGAGGTAATTACGAAAAGAATCGAGGCGCTGGAACCGCAGAACGCAGATATCCTTTCCGCTCGCGCACTTTCCTCACTGACGCAGCTGCTTGAATTTGCTGAGAAGCACCGAAATTCAGACGGTGTTTGCCTATTCCCCAAGGGCGTGCGGGTCGATTCGGAATTGACCGAGGCCTCTTCTTGTTGGCATATGGCGTACGAGACATTTCCCAGTATGACTGACGCAGACGCAGTTATACTCCGCATCGGAGAATTCAAACGTGGCTAAAAGCACTACTAAACCGGTAAAAAGGCCAACCGTAATTGCTGTGGCCAACCAAAAGGGCGGGGTTGGGAAAACCACCACGGCAATAAATCTGGGCACGGCATTGGCGGCAGTCGGGCGTAAAGTTCTTTTGATCGATCTGGATTCGCAAGGAAACGCATCGACGGGGTTGGGCATCTCGCCGGATATGCGCGAATTGACGACGTATGATTTGCTTGTCGGTGATACAACGCTCTCCGCCATCGCACAGGAAACGATGATACCGAATTTCTTCATTGCGCCCTCGACGAACGACCTAAGTTCCGCTGATGTTGATATGGTTAACGACCAAAATCGCGTGCTGCGGATGAGAAAGGCGCTGACGTCCGACGATGCATTGGCCTGCAATTTCGACTATATCCTAATTGACTGTCCACCCTCTTTGAATTTGTTGACCGTAAATGCGATGGTCGCATCGGACTCTGTCCTAGTTCCTTTGCAGTGCGAGTTCTTCGCGCTAGAGGGATTGTCGCAATTGATGCTGACGATCCGGGAGGTTAAGCAAACTCTTAACCCGAAGCTAAAAATACAGGGCATCGTGCTTACGATGTACGATAAGCGTAATAATTTGTCCAAACAGGTTGAGGATGACGTTCGCGAGAACCTTGGAAAACTGGTTTACGAAACCATTATTCCACGTAATATCCGCCTTAGTGAGGCTCCGTCGCATTCGGTTCCCGCGTTGATATACGATCATAAAAGTTCTGGAAGTATTGCATACCAAAAACTAGCAGCCGAACTACTTCGGCGTATGAATGATAACGTAACAGATTGAAAATGTTGAAAAATGGCAAAGAAAACTGAACGTAAAAGCTTGGGTCGCGGTCTGTCCGCATTGTTGGCAGATGTGAATCTGGACGAGGGGATTGACGGCCAAGCGGCGGCGACCCCTAAATCGAGCGATACAGAAGTGCCAATCGAAAAAGTTTTCGCAAATCCCGATCAGCCGCGCCGAACGTTCGCAGAAAAGGATCTGGAAGATCTGACCGCGTCCATCGCGGAAAAAGGCGTTATTCAGCCGCTAATTGTTAGGCCAGATCCGAATAATCAAGATGGTTACCAAATCGTTGCTGGTGAACGCCGCTGGCGTGCGGCGCAGCGGGCGAAGTTGCACAGAATTCCCGTTCTGATCCGCGAGCTGAATGATACCGAAGTGTTGGAATTGGCCATCATCGAGAATATCCAGCGTGCGGATTTAAATGCGGTGGAGGAGGCGATGGGGTATCGCCAGCTGATGGACAAATTTGGGCATACTCAGGAAAAAATGGCTGAGGCCATGGGGAAAAGCCGCAGTCACATCGCGAACCTTCTCCGGCTGCTTAATCTACCGCCTGAAGTGCAGGACTACCTTCAAAGTGGTAAAATTTCAGCTGGCCACGCAAGGGCGTTGGTACCGGCGACCGATCCGGTGGCGTTGGCGCGTGAGATCATTGCTAAAGGCCTATCGGTTCGGCAGGCAGAGGCGTTGGCAAAAGCGAAGAAGCCGGGCGTGAAGGAGAAACGTCAACTGAAGCCGGCGAAAGACGCGGATACGAGAGCGATTGAAAGCGACCTGACCGCGCATCTTGGCGTAAAGGTTAGCATCGACCATAAAACCGGCGGTCAAAGTGGTGAGTTACGGATCAAATATTCCGACCTCGAACAACTGGATGGACTTTGTCAGCTTTTATCGCAGTGATTATACTTCTGGTCTCGACCATATGAAGTACGAAACAGAAATTAGTATAACAGCCTGAATTATAAGGATATATACAGGTATCTTGAACAGAACAGATATGGTGAAAACAACCGCCATTGACCCTGCTGACAGATACTTGGACTTACGGCTGATCGCGCCATTTTCGTGCCAGTCATGAATGGCGGGGCCAAGTTGTTTATGTGACAGCAACCAATCGTGCGCCCGTTGCGACGACCTTCCGAAAAAGAATCCGGCGAGCAATAGAAATGGTACAGTTGGCAGCACAGGCAGGAACATACCGATGAAGCCTGCCAGCACGCACAGAACCCCGAAGCTTAACCAAATATACCGCATCCGCTAGGCCAACAACTGTCGGAGGACGGCGTTCAATAATGGCCGACCCTTCGATGTGGTTTTGATTCTTCCGCCTTCACGTGAAACGAACCCGCCGGACAGCATTTCTTCAACATTGGCGAGATCCAGATCACAGCCCTTTAAAGAGGCATACCGATCTAGATCACTGCCTTCTGCCAGCCTAAGAGACATCATAAGGTACTCGTTCGCTTGATCCTCGGCGGTCACCATATCGACGGATTTTCTTCCCCAACCGGTTTTGCCAACCTGCTTTAGCCACTCGTTTGGGTCTGAATAGGTCTCAGTTGCTAATTTTCGCTGGTTCTTGGTGATACGCCCATGCGCGCCCGGACCGATCCCGACATAATCGCCGTACCGCCAATATATCAGGTTGTGGCGGCTCTCCGCTCCAATCCGCGCATGGTTGGAGGTTTCATAGGCGGGTAAACCGTGTCGGTCACAAACTTCCTGGGTACGGAAGTACATATCTGTTGCTAAAGTATCATTCGGAAGATCCCGCAACGATCCCCGTGCGTGCATATCGCCAAACCGTGTGCCTTCTTCGATGGTTAGCTGATACAAGGACAGGTGGTCGACGGCCATATCGAGGGCCTCAGTCAGTTCCAGTTCCCAGTCATCGACTGTTTGGTTCTGGCGCGCGTAGATCAGATCGAAGCTAACGCGATCAAATTGCTTACGTGCAATATCAAAAGCGGCGCGGGCTTCGGTTACTGAATGCATGCGGCCCAATGCTCTTAGGTCTGCGTCACGCAAAGATTGAATTCCCATAGAGACCCGGTTCACGCCCGCGTCCGAATATCCAGCAAACCGGCCAGCTTCAACCGACGTCGGGTTTGCTTCTAGCGATATTTCCGCATCAGGGTGCAACCGCCAAACTTTTTCGATTTCCTCAATCACTGCCGCCACTGTTTCGGGTGGCATCAAGCTTGGTGTACCACCGCCGAAAAACACAGTATCGACCTGCCGATCAGGCAGTTCTTCAGCGCTACGGCGAATATCCGATAACAACGCCTCGCGCCACTTCGCTTGATCTATTTCCCGTGAAACATGGCTATTGAAGTCACAATACGGGCATTTGTGCATGCAAAAAGGCCAGTGGATGTAAACGCCAAAGCCAGCATTTTGCCAATCTTCCATAGCTAACCTTTGAACGCGGTGACTTCGATTTCCACCAGCATTTCGGGTTTAATTAAGCCAGCGATGACCATAGTCGCGGCAGGGCGGATGTCTCCCATTGCCCCGCCAAGTGCGGGAACGAGTTCATCAACCAGTGCTACATCTGCAACGGTGTACTGAACCCGCACGATATCGGACATTTCAAAGTCAGCCTCGGATAGAACGCTGCCGATAGTGTCAAAACAATTCCGAGCCTGCTCCGCAATCCCGGTGGGCATCTCCATGGTGGTATAATCATACCCCGTAACGCCGGAAACAAAGCACCAATCGCCTTTAACTACAGCGCGCGAATACCCGAAAGTTTTCTCGAACGGCGAGCCTGTAGAAATACGCTTAACATTCACCCGAAACATCCTTTTATCAATATATCGAACGCATTGGCGCGGTGGCTGATCTTGTTCTTTTCCCAGCGGTCCATCTCGCCAAACGTAATGTCATATCCGTCAGGCATGAACATAGGATCGTAACCATGCCCTTCGTCGCCGCGCATTGGCCAAACACATTGGCCTTCAATCGTGCTTGCGGCGACTTCATCGTGCCCATCAGGCCAAGCCAGCACCAGCGTGCTACAAAACCTGGAAGTTCGGGGATAGGGGGCATTAATCGCCTCCAATTCATTCCAAACCTTCGTCATGGCCATCGGAAAATCACGACCATCAGGCGTTTCCGCCCAATCCGCCGTGTAAACACCGGGTGCACCACCCAACGCATCCACTTCGATTCCGCTGTCATCAGCAAGGGCAGGCAACCCGCTGGCTTTCGCCGCTGCGTGCGCCTTGATCCGCGCGTTACCGAGGAAATTATCCTCGGTCTCTTCCGGTTCCGGCAGACCTAGTTCGGCGTTCGATAGAACCTCGACCCCGTAAGGTTCAAGCAGGCGGATAATCTCCTCTAGCTTGCCCTTATTATGGGTCGCGATTATCAGTTTGGGTTCGGTGAACTTCCGCATCAGGCGACGGCGGCTTTCTGCGCTGCGACCAGATCGGCAACGCCTTTTTCCGCTAGATCCATCAATATGTTGAATTCGTCACGAGAGAATGTTGCGCCTTCGGCAGAGCCTTGGATTTCAACCAGTCCACCAGCGCCTGTCATGACGAAATTCGCATCCGTACCCGCATCGCTATCCTCAATGTAATCTAGGTCCAGTACCGGTTGTCCGCCATAAATACCGCATGAAACCGCAGCGATATGATCCGTCAAAGGGTCTTCCTTGATGTCGCCAGCCTTTAACAACTGGTTAACAGCCAAACGCAACGCAACCCAGCCACCTGTGATCGCTGCACACCGTGTGCCACCATCGGCCTGAATAACATCGCAATCGACTGTGATCTGACGTTCGCCCATGGCAACGCGATCAACACCAGCGCGCAGCGAGCGCCCGATCAGCCGTTGAATTTCCTGCGTACGGCCAGATTGCTTGCCTGCCGTCGCTTCACGCCGCATCCGTGAGCCAGTTGAACGTGGTAGCATCCCGTATTCAGCCGTCACCCAGCCAAGGCCGGAGTTACGCAAAAACGGTGGAACGCGGCTTTCAAGCGAAGCAGTGCAAAGTACATGCGTATCGCCCATTTTAATCAGGCAAGAGCCCTCGGCGTGTTTGGTAACATTCGTTTCGATAACGATGTCACGCATGATGTCAGTATTACGGCCAGATGGGCGCATGGAAGCCTCCGTTGGGTTTGGTTTTCCTGCCTCATAAACAAAGTCACGCCTTGCGTCCATCCTTGCGATTGACCCAACACGCCGGAATGCATAGTTTCACGTGAACCAAGGTGCCCGATAATGACCCAAACCACTCCGCTTTCAGACCTGACAGCCCGCAGCCGCGAAGTTTTTCGGCAAGTGGTGGAGTCGTATCTGGAAACAGGCGATCCGGTTGGTTCTAAGACACTGACAGAAACACTGACGGAAAAGGTATCACCGGCAACCATCCGCAACGTGATGAGCGATCTGGAACAACTAGGGTTACTCGACTCGCCGCACACATCGGCTGGGCGTATCCCAACGCAAGTCGGATTGCGGATGTTTGTTGATGGCTTGTTGGAAGTCGGAACCGTTTCGGGCAGCGAGCGATCTGAAATCGAACGCTCGCTTGATTCCAACGAACCCGATATTGGCGGAATGATGGACAAGGTCGGCTCCATGTTGTCCGGCCTGACCCAAGGTGCAAGCCTTGTTCTGACGCCAAAAACCGAAAGCCCGATCAAGCATCTGGAATTTGTGGCACTTTCGCCGGAAAAAGCACTGGTGGTTTTGGTTACAGCTGACGGGCAGGTTGAAAACCGTCTATTCACACCGCCAATTGGTCTGACCCCGTCCGCAATGCGCGAGGCGGCGAACTTTTTGAATGCAATTCTTGAAGGTCACACCGTTTCGCAAATGCAAAACGTGGTAGCACGGGAGATCGAGCGGCATCGCCAGGAGTTAGACCGGCTTTCGCAAAGCCTTATTAAGGACGGGTTGGCCATTTGGGTCGACGAGCAGGACGGTCGCGACCGACTTATCGTTCGCGGAACATCGAATCTTGTTGAAGATGACGCCTCAGGATTGGACTTGGAGCGCATCCGGCAACTGTTTGACGACCTCGAACGCAAGCGGGATTTGGCCCATTTGCTGGATTTGACCGAAGAAGGCGACGGAGTTCGCATTTTTATTGGCTCCGAGAACAAACTTTTCTCACTTTCGGGTTCCTCTTTGGTGGTTTCCCCTTATATGAACGCTGAGCGAAAAATTATTGGCGCAGTGGGCGTGATTGGACCGACAAGGCTAAACTATGGCCGGATCGTTCCAATTGTAGACTACACCGCGCAACTGGTGGGCCGATTGGTGTCCCGCCGGTCCTGACAAAAAAGGCAAGTAAGATGAGTGACGAAAAAGAAAACGGTTTTCTGGACGACATTGACGATTCCGAAGAAGAGTTGGAGCTTGAAGAGGATATCTTGGCAGAGCCAGACCTCGACAAGCTGATAAAAGAGCGCGACCAATTGAAAGATCGCCTGCTTCGCGCTTTTGCCGAAACCGAAAACCTGCGCAAACGTGCTGAACGCGATCGCCGTGATGCAGAAGTTTACGGTGGAACCAAGCTGGCACGTGATTTGCTGTCGGTTCAGGACAACCTTGAACGTGCGCTGGAAAATATCGACGACGATCTGCGTAAAGAGCACAGCTCTATGACTGAAGGGTTGGAATTGACTCTGCGTGAACTGCTGTCGGTGTTTGAAAAGCATAAAATCTTAACTGTTGCGCCTGAAATCGGTGACAAGTTTAACCCAAAACTGCATCAGGCTATGTTTGAGGCACCTGTGCCGAACACAACCAAAGGCTCGATCATTCAGGTTATGGCTTCTGGCTTCGCGATCGGTGATCGACTGTTGCGCGCAGCACAAGTTGGTGTTTCGTCTAACCCAAACAAGGCCGCACCCGTTAAGGAAGAAGCCGAAGGTTAACCCTTCGCTTTGTCGCCTGCTTTAAGTTCGGGAACCTGCAATGCGTCGGCGAGCCTCGCCTTCGCTGAACCGGGCCGCAGTGGTTTTTGCTGCGTCTCGGATGGGGCCCAGCCTGTCAGGAATACGATTTCAAAGGTAGCAGGGATGCGCCCGTCAGCTTCGGCGAAGTGCTCCACGTAGATATCCATCGCCCGCATTAATGTATCGCGACGCATTGGCGTTTTGCGGCGTGCGTGCATAACGTTGGTTTCGCCCATCGCTCGCAAATCCCGCATCAAATGCAGCGGAGTTTCATAAGTTACGGTTAAGTTAACTGAATCTGCGACAGGCAACGCCAACCCAGCGCGTTGAATTAACCCGCCAAGATCGCGAATTTCGCCCATCGGGGCGATACGCGGTGAGAGACCACCCTCAATCTCGGTTTCCGCTTCGGCTAGTGACGTTCGTAATTCGTTAAGGGTTTGCCCGCCAAACATCGCCGCGATCATCAGGCCGTCAGGTTTAAGCGCGCGACGCATCTGCACCAACTGACCGACCGGATCATTGGCCCAGTGCAAAGCCAGACCATGAATCGCCAGATCGAGTGAACCCGCTTCCAATTCCAGCGTTTCCTGATCCTTAACAGCAGTACCACCAAGAAATTCTTTCCATAAACTGGCTCTCGGACCAACAATCGCTACATCCGTAAAGGTTTTATTAACCTCTTCCAGTCTTTCTGAGACTTGGTCGGCGATCTCACGGTGAAGGAATTCTCCTTCAACGCCAAAGCTGGCCGCCCGCGCACGGCGTTGGGTTAATAGTTTGTGATCAAAAAGGTCTGGTGGTGTTTGCATATTCTCAAATCCCTCTGCGAAGTCAGATAACGCGCCTTGCAACCAAGGGAAAGGGTGCATTGCTGAATACCATCTACCCCCCACGATGCCTGACGTGCACTGAACCAACAGAGCAGGGCGCCAATCTTTGCGCTGAATGTTGGGCAGATACGACGTTCATAAGCGGAACGATATGCGACGTATGTGGCACACCTTTGCTTGGTGAAGCGGGTGGAAAGATTAAGTGTGACAGCTGTATCGCCCACTGCCC
>JAGLUD010000174.1 GCA_023134935.1 Paracoccaceae bacterium
AAATCATCAGATCCATATCCAGCGTATAAATCCACAGCTGTCCATGTTCATCCTCAGCCAACGAAATCCGGCACGGCAGATACGCAGCATAAGCAATATCATACTCAACCATTTTCGCCGCCGTAAGCGGGTTACAATAAAGATAGATGTTCAACTTGCGCCAAGGCTCGCCGTTCATCGCAGCAACCTGATCACCAAGCGGCAGATCACCAACGCCGCGGATATTGCGTTCAATCGCGATGTTGCGGATCGATTGATCGACCTCTTCAAACGTCAGCCCCTCGGCCACCTTTGCGCTCCAGACCGTAGCGCCAACAGCGTTACCATGTTCGATCAAACGATCGCCCAAGTCTTTATACATCTCGAAAGCTTTTTCATCGAAGCCGTCAAACGCCACTTTGTATTTGTATGCAGTCGGCCCAACCCAGACCATCATGCCAATCGCGGCCAAGCCCAACAGCGCCAAAATATTACGAATAAAACCCATGAAATAGTCCCCTGATTCATTTTCTTATTACACATCAAGATACATGAATATGGCATTTAAGCAAGTATACCGGCGACGCAACGTTCCACTTGGCAGACCCACTCGCTTGACTATCGTTGAAAACAGGAGGAACCAATGCCGAAATTTCAGACCAGAAATCCCGATTACATCACCCGAACGCACGCCAGTTTCAACCGGCAGCACTTCATGGAAACACTCGGGGCGCATATATCAGATCTGGATGCCGGGTACTGCGAAGTTCAACTTTCCTACGCCAAAAACCTGACGCAACAGCACGGATATTTCCATGGTGGGCTGATCGGAACCCTAGCCGACAACGCGGGCGGATATGCAGCGTTCACCCTAATGAACGCCACCGACTCCGTTTTGACGATCGAATACAAACTCAACATCATGGCCCCTGCCAACGGTGAATTTCTGGTCGCGCGCGGCAAAGTCCTACGCCCCGGCCGCCGTGTCACCGTCGCCCAAACAGACGTGTTCAGCGTAAAAGATGGCGTTGAGTCCCTGTGTGCCACATCGTTGGGCACTTTCATGGTGCTGCCAAACACCTCTGACGAACCCACGGAGGCAACGTAAATGGAATACGGCGAACTAACCTACAAAGGCGCGGTTTATCCGTGGCATTGCGATCACATGAACCACATGAACGTCATGTGGTATGTGGGTAAATTTGACGAGGCCACATGGGCTTTCTTCGCAAACATCGGGCTCTCGCCATCAATGTTGCGAGAATCCAATCGTGGCATGGCAGCGCTTGACCAGCAGATCAGCTAAAAACGGGAGGCCCACGCGGGCGATACGCTGGAAATTTACTCCCCCCCTATCGAGATTAGAGCCAAGTCCATCCGTTTCCTTCACACCATGATCGACTGCGAAAGTGGCGAGATTTCCGCCACCACAGAACTGGTCGCCGCGCATCTGGATACGACGGCGCGCAAAGCGATTGCCCTACCCGAAACGGTGGTCACAAAATTCAACGGTTTGATGGACGATTAAGTGGAGGTTTCTGTTGCCAGGGACCTCCGACCCCCGCCAGTAGACGCTAATCCACTGGAGTTAGGTTTCAAACTCGAAAGCTACATAAGCTGCAATTAAGCAGCAATAGCCATCTTGCTTGGAGCACGATTGTCATTTGCAATTGTACATTTTACGCCGATACGGTGGCAGTCCGCCGAGTAAAAGCTAACATCTTTGAACGTCCGTCGATCCTATTTCGACCCCATAATCCCTCAAATGAAGGGATTTTTGGTGGAGTCGCCGGGTACCGCCCCCGGGTCCGAACCGCCTATTACATGCGCGTTTATCACCATAGTCCCCGAGGGGACGGTTTATATATAAGGCGCTTGGCGCGCAGGTTCAAGATTTCTCTTTAGCTAGAACCCCTCCGTTTTTGCCGTTCTTGAAATTCCTTTGTCGAATTGGTGTTGGGGTACTCCGTTTTCGGCACATCAACGCCCAAAAACGCACACAACGGCTCCCATCCTGAACCCACTTCATAAGTCAGAAGTTTCTCGGGCGGAACGCTCGCCTGAACTTCTGCGGTATGGGCTTCATAAATCGACATCACATGGTCACGCTCCCGTAACCGGTCCCCAAAAGTCTGGTGCCCGATCAACTCATACACCATCTCAGATTGACGGTTGCGATAGGGTGTCTCGTGCTGCCCGCGCTTTTCGATATATGGAACAATGGTTTTTTCGAAAGACGCATACCACCCTTCAACAGGACGAACCGACAACACCACTTTGGCGTCTGGATAGTACTCCACCAACTCGCGCCAATACGCGGCGCCCGGCCAGTCAACTTGCGAACGGTAGCCCTCAAACGCAGCATCCCAATTGCGGCTCTCACCTTTTGCTATTGCCTCCCATTCGGGCAATAAATTCTCGTTTTCCGATATTTCGAACATGTGGTGACAAGGACCGAAACCAAGTTCCTCCAACGCCCTTCGCAAGGAATTCGTCGCATTACGACCAAACCCTGCTCCTATAATTTCCAAAGCCATCGCTACTCCCCCGTTTTTTTGCTATTGCGCGAAACCTAGCACGTAAGAGGAATTTCCAGAAACAGACGTCAACTCCCGGGCTTAATCAGCTCTCTCAGCAGCTTCTCCCTGATCGACCTAGGGTAATCACTAAACCCGCGCGACGTAATCACAAACCCGTCGGACGTAACCACAAAGCGCGTATAAAATGCTGTAATACTCGCCCCAATAATATCAATCGCAAGTCCGTTTATCTCGATTCCCGCTGCCTCAGCCTTGCGGCTCTCGACCCCAGCATTCAGCCCCGCGTTCGAGGACCCGTCACCCGACACATCAATCACTTTACGCCCGCAATCGGCCACCCGATCAAACTGCGCCGCCGAAAACGCAATCGCATCACCCACCGCCGTGTCCGAGTCCTCCCATTTGCGCGGCATATCCCGCACCCGCGTCGAAAAATCCCGCACTTCGCCATAAGACAACATCCGGCGCCAAGGGATCGTCAAATCCCCCTCCTCCGCACCGGACCATTGCACAACCGACAGCGCCACTTGATGCTGCACCAACACATCAGCAACCTCCGGGTCCAGCAAAGCATCCGCCAATCCATGCGTCTGAAATTTGTATTCGCCGATATCAATCGAGCTAGAAACATCAATCGCCAGCAACAACGCCAGACTGCACGCTGTTACCGGCCCCGCCGCAAGGCCTACCAATGCCGCTAACAGAATCAGAATACGTCGCATATCCTCACCAAAAGGTTAACTAATCGGAATTATCAATTCACTTAACAATTTCCGCCAGATCGTACGCGGATAGTCGGCATAAGTCTCGGCTGTAAATACAAACGCCGCCTCACCAGCGATCACATTGTGCTTGAAATACGCAGTCAACTCAAATTCGTCATCTTCAATCGCCAACCCGTTAATCTGGAACCCCTGCAACGCCAGCGCCTGTGCGATTTCCAACGGATCGGGTCCTTCATTCGAATGACCGTCGCCAGACACATCAATCACCTTATGCTCGCAATCCGAAACCTCGCCAAACTGCGCCGAGGTGAACAGCAGCGCGTTCCCGATCCCCGTCGAAAACACTGCCCAAGCGCGCGGAGTACGCTCCACCAGTTCCGCGAAATCCGCGACATCGCTTTGCGATTTCATCCGGCTCCAAGGAACCGACACCTCTTGCCGGCTCTCGCCCGACCACTGCACCAGCAATAACGCCACCTCGGATGACACAAGCGCATCGGCCACCGCATTGTCCCACAACGCGGCTGCCAACCCATCCATCTGCAACCGATATTCCTGTTCGTTAATCGAACCGGAAACATCCACCGTCAACGCCAGCGCAATCGAACACGCCGCCATTGAAAGCGAGGGCATGAACACCCCCGCCAATAATATCAGCGCGGCTTTTACCACTCGCCAATGCTCTCCATGCTCAACCAAGGCTCCGCCAACTCAAGCGAGCCATCCTTTTGCAACAACTCGATCGAGATATTGTCAGGTGACCGCACAAACGCCATCCGCCCATCACGCGGCGGACGGCTAATCACCACCCCGTTGTCCTGCAAAAACTGGCAAGTCTCATAGATATTATCGACCTCGTAAGCCAAATGCCCGAAATGCCGGCTATCACTCGGCAGACCAGTATCGCCATCCCAGTTATAGGTCAGCTCCAACGGCACCTCCGGCTGCCCGGGCGCTGCCAGATAAACCAGCGTAAACCGCCCCTGCTCGCTGTCGTACCGCTTGATTTCCTCAAGCCCCATCAGGTCGCAATAGAAATGCATCGAAGCGTCCAAGTCTTTTACCCGAACCATCACATGTAGATATTTCATCAGTATTCCTCCTGCTCACCATCGGACACCAACACGTGGCGATACACAAGGCTGACCTGCACAAAACTGACAAACAACAGCAACCCGATGCCTGTTGGATTCCTTCCGTTAACCTATTGTATCTTCCGCCCGTACTTTCTTTTCCAGCTTGGCTAGTTGGTCATCCAATGTCCGCCCGTGTGTATCATCGATCCAGTCGGCCAAAACCCGGCGAAATGGTCGGTTTGGTATATCAAACGTGCTTGAAATACGTCGGCTTTTCCCAAGATCATCCACCCGAAATTCGGCAGAACCTACCGTCCCGTCCATCCCCTTTCCGTGCACTCCCTCGAAATCGAAACTGACATATTTTCCGGGCTCTAACGCCTTAACCGTCTGTATTTCTTCATAGAGTGCCCCCGGAGGCATCCTTTCGACTACACGCAAATGTGGTTCTCCTTCGTTCAAATACTCCAAGCTTACCAGATTTTCGTTAAACGACAGATGCTCCTTGCCCGGCGCTGTACAAAACCCATCCCATAGGCGCTGTGCCGAAATCCGCGTTCGGCCCGCAGTTTTAATCGGCGCTTGTTTCACCGTTAGAAAATTGTCTGACCAACCGCCATAAAAGAACCACTGGACCAGAGTAGACGCAATCATAAAATAGAAGAGTGGCATCCAATTACTCTGCGACAGTATCTGGCCAAAATTCAATGATGGGAATACCAGACTGGCGCTACTAAATAACAAAAGTGGAAAGACCCCACCCTCTTCAGCGAAACGATATCTCGGTAAAAGCAGTGAAAGTAGCGGTGCGAATACTCCGATGCCTATCATCATCGCGAGCCCTCCTACAATCGACATCCAGTTGCCAAAGTATTCTGACTCCACTCCCCAATACAGCGTAAAGCCGAACGCGAACAACATGCTCCAAACGATAACATACCGGCGACGGTCACGATAAAGACGGCGTAGAATAAATTTCATAAAAACACCCTAAAGTTGAACAATGCATTCTATCTATCAAACCTAGCGCAATAAGAAACCCGAAATCTCTACCCAAAAGCACCGCCACCCACCTCATACAGTGGTTCCGTCAGCACACTCTTCAATATATAGTAGCCAGCGAATCCCCCAGTCTGAAGGAACGTCCATGCCCATCACCCCAGAACAACAGGCCGAAATCGACGCCGCCCGCGCCCAGTCCACCCAGACCCTTCGCGCCACCGCCCCCGGCATGGAAAAACACCTCTACACCGCCCACGAAGTCCTCGACCACGGATTTGTCCGCGTCATCGACTACATGGGCGACGACGCTGCCATCTGCCAAGCCGCCCGCGTTTCCTACGGCAAAGGCACCAAAGCCGTCACCAATGACGAAGGCCTGATCCGCTACCTCATGCGCCACTGGCACTCCACCCCGTTCGAGATGTGCGAGATTAAACTCCACGTCAAACTCCCCGTTTTCGTCGCCCGCCAGTGGATCCGCCACCGCACGGCCAACGTCAACGAATACTCCGCCCGCTACTCCATCCTCGACCGCGAATTCTACATCCCCGCGCCCGAGCATATCAACGCGCAGTCCGTCATTAACAACCAAGGCCGCGGCGAAGTCCTGCAAGGCGAGGAAGCCGCCCGCGTCCTCGACATCCTGAAAACCGATAGCAACCGCGCCTACGACAATTACGAATCCATGATCTCGGACGAGGGTCAAGACGGCCTAGCCCGCGAACTCGCCCGCATGAATTTACCGAGCAATATCTACACCCAATGGTACTGGAAAGTAGACCTCCACAACCTCTTCCACTTCCTGCGCCTCCGCGCCGACAGCCACGCCCAATACGAAATCCGCGTCTACGCCGACGCCATCTGCAACATCGTAGCCGACTGGGTTCCAGCGGCTTACGGAGCGTTCGAGGATTATCGTCTAGGCGGCGAGCAATTCTCCGGTAAGGGTATGGAAGTAGTGCGCCGTATGATTAAGGGTGAAGAGGTGACGCAGGAGACTTCCGGCATGAGCAAGGGTGAATGGCGTGAGTTGATGGGGGCGTTGGAGGGGTAGCGATGGATTTTGAGTTAAATATTGGTGCAGAAAAGCCGATAAAATTTCGGAAACCAGAAACACTGCAAAAGTGGGTGAATGGGGAAAAGGAATTTTGGAGTTGGCTTGCCTCGAGTGGGTCGAGGTATGGAACCGCTTTGTGGAATGAGTTTTCCCCCCAATTTGGTGCCCTAGATCAACATATAGTCAATCTAATTTCGAATCCTGAAAACCCGCAAATGCAAGGACGAGTGCAAAGCATAATTAACTCGTTTCAAGTAAAATTGTCTAACGATAGTTACATTTATTCAAAAAGTAATTTGGCAGAATTCATAACTTTAGAAAGAAAAACATCAGACGATATAGCCGCTAGCATAGCATATATTGCGACTAGGCAGCCTGGGCAAAACCTCGATAGCCAAGTTGATACACTTATGGCTGTAGCTGAATTATCTGAGTATAAACGCGGGACTTCTGTGACAGGCTCCTCGGCTGCCGTTGTCTCACTAGAAAACTCTAGAAACGAGTTGCTATTACTATTGGACGAAGCAGCGAATGCTTCTGAAAATCGCATCACCAAACTAGACTCACTAATCAAAGATCGTGAACAAAAACTGCAATCATCCACTACAGCGATGGCAAAAGTCCTCGCGGCACACAAGACAAATACACACAACGACAGATTCGCACTACAAACTGAAACCAAAGACAAAACCGATTTATTTGTAGGCGAACTGAAAGAAGAATTGGCTCAAATCAAGCAATTTTACGAAACTGAAGTGGCGCTTCTAGAGCCTATTGAATATTGGAAGAAAAAATCACGAAACCACAAAATCGCAACGGGCATATTTGCTCTTGTATTCCTAGTATATTGCTACGTCTCGGTGGATTTGTTGCGTGACTATTTGATGAGTTTCGAGAGTGGATTAACTGGCTTCATCACCTTTTGGAAAGATGCCACGATTAGCGCGTTTGCAGCGTTTGCCGGAATCATCGGAAACGGTATGGTTTTTGCTCGGTTATTGTATCGATTATTTTCAAGTCAGCTTCATCTTTGGAATGACTCCAGCGAGCGCGTTACGATGATTCAAACATACTTGTCGATGGCGCAAAAAGGCCACGCAAAAGAAGAATTTTTAGGCGCATTGTTATACCGACTGTTCAGCCCAGCTTCTGATGGCGTTGTGAAAGATGATTTGAATTCGATAAGTGTTATGGATGCTTTTATTAACAAAATGGGAAGTGGCTCTTAGTAGCCACCAATCCGATAAACCAAAACCACCCAAAAGGGGCGATCCCGATCCCCCCAAAAGGGGATCGCCCCTGTGCATCTGCGATGCACATTGCACCAAGTTCAAACCGCTCCCCCCTCCCCTTAACCTTTCCTTATTGTTTTCCCATCAAAATATGTTACACATTACGTAACGGGTAACAATATGATCAAATCTTTCACCTGCCGCCGGACCCGCACGTTGTTCGACACTAACATCGCCCACCGGCAATTCCGCCCCTTTGCACGGCAAGCCAAGCGCAAGTTGTTGATGCTCGACGCGGCAACCGATGTGATTGATTTACGCAGCCCGCTGGGCAACCGGCTTGAAAAACTTTCCGGCGACCGCGCTGGTCAGTACTCGATACGAATTAACGACCAATGGCGGATTACCTTCCGCTGGCATAACGGAGACGCCCACGATGTCGAAATCTGTGACTACCATTAACCCCATCCATCCGGGCGAAATTCTGCGGGCAGAATTCCTCGATGAACTCGGCCTAAGCGCGCGCGCCCTTGCCATGCATCTGGGCGTGCCAACCAACCGTATCACTCGCGTGATCAACGGCCAGTCCGCCATGACTGCCGAAACCGCCAGCCTCCTCGCCGCCGCCCTGAACACCACACCCGAATTCTGGATGAACCTGCAACTGCGTTTCGACATGGAAACCGCCCGTGCCGACCAAGGCATTGTCGCCCGCGTCAGCGCGATTCCGGCGTTAGCAATGGTTGGATAGCAACCACCCTACCGCGTTATATACGTCTCCAGCTGATCGATGATAAACTTCTGCCCGTCGATAATGCTCTTCACCAGATCCCCGATGGAGATGACCCCGACCACAACATTCTCCTCCAGCACCGGTAAGTGCCGCACGCTGCGGCTGGTCATCACGGCCATACATTCCTCCACCGTTTCGCCCAAACTGGTGCAGATAACCGTCGGCTCCATAATATCGCCCACCACCGTATTCGGCGAGGAACGCCCCTTCAGAAAAACATTCCGCGCATAGTGCCGCTCGGTGATAATACCCGCCAGCCGCTCGCCTTCCATCACCACCAGCGACCCGACATTCTCGTCCGCCATCAGTTTGATCGCAGCAAAAACGCTGTCGTCCGGCCCGATAGAAAGAACCTCGCGTCCCTTGGTATCGAGCAATTGTTTGATCGTCGTCATAACTTCGCCCTCCTATGGTTCACCACCAGTATAGCACATTTTCAAATTCCACGCCGGAACCCGCCGCAAATGGCCCGTTAACCCCTCATTAACCACACAAAAACGTACATACGTGTTGTGCACGCATTGTGTACGGGTTGTGTACGCCGTTTTTCACTCTTTTATTGATGCTTTCGGCCCCGTCCGCTACAACGGTTGCAGCGCAGCAAACAGGAGCCGACCCATGACCAAAACCCGCACCGAAACCGACAGCTTTGGCCCCCTAGAGGTCCCTTCAGACAAGTACTGGGGCGCCCAAACCCAACGCTCCCTGATGAACTTTCCGATAGGTTGGGAGAAGCAACCAATCGCCATAGTCCGCGCCCTCGGCGTCATCAAAAAAGGCTGCGCGCAGGCCAACATTTCCCTTGGTAAACTGCCCCCCGAAATCGGCGACAAGATCATCCAAGCCGCCTCCGAAGTCATCGACGGGACCCTAGACGATCACTTCCCGCTAGTCGTCTGGCAAACCGGTTCCGGCACCCAATCCAACATGAACGCCAACGAGGTAATCGCCAACCG
>JAGLUD010000175.1 GCA_023134935.1 Paracoccaceae bacterium
TAACACCCTGGGTATCCAAAACACCACGCAGTACGTGGTAACGGACACCCGGCAAATCTTTCACACGACCGCCACGGATAAGCACAACTGAGTGCTCCTGAAGGTTGTGTTTTTCACCAGGGATGTAGCAAATTACTTCGAAACCGTTAGTAAGACGCACTTTTGCAACCTTACGCATAGCCGAGTTCGGCTTTTTAGGTGTCGTTGTATATACGCGTGTACACACGCCGCGCTTCTGAGGACATGCCTGCAGATGCTGCGATTTCTGTCGCTTCACGCGCGGTTGGCGCGGCTTGCGAATAAGCTGTTGTATCGTTGGCATTCGGTAAAAACCCCGTGCAACCAGTTTCAACTTCGTCAAGCACCGAATGTGCAAAACGCCAATAGTGCCGCCCACGGGACCTTGCGGACCCAGAGCAGCGAAATTCCAGAGGATCGAGGTTTGAACCTAGATCATGACCGCCAGATTGTGGCTTGTATCGGGATTCGGCATTTGCCTTACCCGAGCGAGGGATAAATAGAAGGAGTCGGGGGGGAAGTCAACACCCTTTCAGATAAGGATTTGACGAGCAATCCAAAGGGCGTTTTACCCAATATTTATAGCGCACCCGAACGCATGGTTCAGCAAGTATTCTTACTGACTCTATACCTAGATGTACCGCTTACGCGACGAATCTAACCTCGGGCCTGTCCGGTAATCAGAGAGCCCTCGCGCCGAACCTTAAAGACGCCACCACCTTTGGCAAACCGCTTGCTAATTAATCTGTTCAATGTCTGAAGTTGCGGTTTAGTTGCCTCACTTCCGGGAGGGAACGATGTAAGATAGAGGAATACATCCTCGACGTCACTTATGGCGTATTCATCCTCGAATTGATGAACCCTCACATCCTCGAACCCCGACTTAAGTAGTTCTTGCGCGGTAAAGGAACTGAAAGCCCGCGCCGCAGGATCATCGGCACCCCCTCCGAAGGTTTCAGCACCAAGTTCAAACAACTCTCGTAAATTGTCGTCACTGTTTGTCGTCAGCGCAATCAGCCCACCGGGCCGTAAAACACGTTTAACTTCGGCAATTGCCGCAACGGGGTCGGCGACGTGATAGAGCATATGCATCGCTATTGCCGTATCAAAGCTGCCATCATCGAAAGGCAGGTTAATTATATCCGCAGTCTTTCCGACAACTTGAGAGTATTGCCCGTTGCGTGTCAGGTTTCCGAAGGCTTCGGTTACCATCCCCTCAGAAGTATCGACAAGCGTGATTTTCAAGTTGTCTGGATAATGCTTTGCAGCCGATGCCCAGAACCACCCTCCTCCGCAACCCACGTCCAGAACGTCATTTCCATCGGGCATATCGATTTGGCGGGCGACCCAGTCGAACCAGTTTTTGTTTGCATATCGGGCATGCAGGTTCGCACGCGATTTCAGGTTAGTGCTGTTGGAATACTGGGCTTTGTGATCTGTAAGCTTCATATCGGATGCCAATTCTTTCAAATGAACCAAATACGAGAGTCATACCTCGCAGAACCACCTTAAGTAAAGCGTCGTGCAGTCAATGCAATCTAGCGTTAAGCCAATAAAAAAGCCCCGCTGTTTCCAGCGAGGCTTTTCCAATTCTATGTAGTCGAGCTTAGTTGAATA
>JAGLUD010000176.1 GCA_023134935.1 Paracoccaceae bacterium
TGAACGACCGTTACGACCTATCGAAGCGTTTCGTGTTGCTGAACGGCACGCAGGCGTTGGTTCGCTTGACCATGATGCAAAAGGCGCGGGATACGGCGGCGGGGTTGAATACGGCGGGCTATGTGACAGGGTATCGTGGATCGCCCGTCGGTGCGGTTGATATGCAGATGGAACGGGCTGAAAAGCAGCTGAAGGCTTCGGACGTTAAGTTTTCACCTGGGTTGAACGAGGATCTGGCAGCCACCGCGCTTTGGGGCTCGCAACAGGCGAACTTGCGCGGCGAGGGGACGCACGATGGAGTGTTCGGATTCTGGTACGGCAAGGGGCCGGGTGTGGATCGTTCAGGTGATGTTTTTCGGCATGCGAATATGGCAGGCACGGCGGAACATGGCGGCGTGCTGGCGATTATGGGCGATGACCATACGGGTGAAAGCTCGACAGTTCTGCACCAATCCGAATTCGCGTTAGTCGATGCGCTTATGCCAATCCTGTCGCCAGCTGGTGTGCAGGAGTTGTTGGATTATGGCATTTTGGGATGGGAACTTAGCCGGTACTCCGGTTGCTGGGTTGGCCTGAAAAGCGTGAAGGATACCATTGAGGTGACCGAGGTCGTCGACGGTGATCCGCACCGTATGAAAATCGTCAAGCCAACGGATTTCGAGATGCCCGAGGGTGGCGTGAACATCAAACTGGTGGATGATCGCACGGATCAAGAAGCCCGCCTGCACGACTACAAACGCTTCGCCGCCGAGGCGTTTGCACGGGCCAACAAGCTAGACAAACGGGTACTTGGCAACGAAAAAGCGCGGATCGGCATTGTGTCGTCGGGCAAAAGCTGGCTGGATACGGTGCATGCGCTGGACCTGTTAGGGATCGACGAGGCTGAAGCCACACGTCTGGGCATCACCACCTACAAGATCGGGATGGTTTGGCCACTGGACATGAAAAGTTTCCGCGAGTGGTCCGAAGGTCTGGACCTGATCATTGTCATTGAAGAAAAGCGCAAGCTGATCGAAGTGCAGATCAAAGAGGCGATATTTGATGACCGCCGTGGCCGTCGCGTTATCGGTTGGAAGAAAGAAAATGGCGACGTTCTTTTCACCGTCAAAGGCGCGCTCGACCCTGTTGGGGTGGCACGCAAACTGGGCGATGTGCTGACGAACGAGGGGCTGGATAGCGCCAGCATGATCAAGGCGAAGGCGGCGTTGGATGATGCGGCGAAGGCTGATAACGCCGAGGAAATCGCTTCGCGTTTGCCGTGGTTCTGTTCAGGCTGTCCGCATAATACGTCGACTAAAGTGCCGGAAGGCTCGCGTGCATATGCGGGGATTGGTTGCCATTATATGGTGCAATGGATGGACCGCGAAACGCTTGGCTTTACGCATATGGGTGGCGAGGGGGCGAACTGGATCGGCGAGGCTCCGTTTTCGAAAACCGGCCATGTTTTCCAGAATATCGGCGACGGGACGTACAACCACTCCGGCATTCAGGCAATTCGCGCAGCGATCGCGGCGGGTGATGTGAATATCACCTACAAAGTTTTGTATAACGACGCGGTTGCCATGACTGGCGGTCAACACAACGAGGGTGATTTGAGCGCGGCCCAAATCGCGCACGAGCTTGTGGCGATGCAGGTGAAAAAACTGGTCATCGTGTATGACGAAAAAGAAGACGTGGATTTTGCAGCCCTGCCAAAGGGTGTCGAAACGGCTGAACGTCGTGATCTGATGGAAGTGCAGAAACGCCTGCGCGAGGTCGAAGGTGTTTCAGCGATTGTCTACATCCAGACTTGTGCCGCAGAAAAACGTCGCCGCCGTAAGCGCGGGTTGTTCCCTGATCCGGACAAGCGGGTGTTCATTAACCCTGACGTTTGCGACGGTTGCGGGGATTGTGGCGTGCAGTCGAACTGCGTCTCCATCCTGCCACTTGAGACAGAGTTTGGCCGCAAGCGCGAGATTGATCAATCGTCTTGCAACAAGGATTTTTCCTGCCTCAACGGATTTTGCCCCAGTTTCGTGACGCTGGAAGGCGCGCAAGTGAAGAAGCCGGCGAAGGCGGAACTTGAACTGCCAGATCTGCCCGAACCGACGCTGCCGAAAATTGACGGTACGCACAACATCGTGATCACCGGCGTTGGCGGCACAGGTGTTGTGACTGTTGGCGCTTTGCTGGGCATGGCCGCGCACCTTGAAGGCAAGGGCGTTGGCATGATGGAAATGGCGGGGTTGGCCCAAAAGGGTGGCGCGGTGCATATCCATTGTCGGGTTGCAGCGAAACCTGATGATATCTCGGCCATTCGTGTTGCCGTAGGCGAGGCTGATGCCGTGATCGGTGGCGATCTGGTGACGACCTCGGGTGCGAAAACGTTGGGGTTGATGACGCGGGGGCGTACACAAGCGGTCTGCAACTCGCATCAGATTATTACGGGCGAGTTTACCAAAAATAAAGATTTCAATTTGCCAGTGGATCGCATGAGCATTGCGTTGAAAGCCAGAATTGGCGAGGATGCGCTAGCAATGCTGGATTCAACCAAGCTGGCGGAAAAGTTCCTTGGCGATGCGATTTATTCCAACGTTTTGATGCTGGGTGCTGCGTGGCAAGCGGGCTTGATCCCGTTGTCGCTGGAATCGCTTGAGAAGGCGATAGAGTTGAATGGCGCAGGGGTTGAGGGCAACCTTCTGGCGATGAAATTTGGTCGCTGGGCCGTAGCTTTCCCTGCGGATGCTGCAGCGGCGCTTGCAGGACCAAAAACGGTTGAGGCTGTGGATGGTGTTGAAGCCCGCGCGGCGCATTTGCGTAAGTATCAGAATGGGTTATTGGCCAAGCGGTACTTGAAACGGGTTAAGGCGGCGAAAGCAGTGGACGCAGAATTTGGCGAGGCCTTGTCGAAAGGTTACCACAAACTGCTGTCGTACAAGGACGAATACGAAGTCGCCCGCCTGCATCGCGAGACGCTGGTGGCGGTGGTTGATGCGCACTTCACCGGCGTTTCGGCGATCCGCTTCCATATGGCTCCGCCGATCTTTGGCAAGAAGGACAAGCAAGGGCAGGCCGTGAAATCCGAATTCGGCCCGTGGATGATGAAGGCTTTTGGCCTCTTGGCTGCGATGAAATCGCTGCGTGGGACACCGCTGGATATCTTTGGATATTCTGCCGAGCGTAAAATGGAACGTGCTTTGATCAAAGAATATCAGAAAACCATGGCCGAGATTTCAAAAGGCTTCACCAATGATACGCGCGATCTGGCGATTGCCTTGGCTGAACTTCCACTGGATATCCGTGGGTTTGGTCACGTGAAAGCGGCTAATGCAGCGGCGGCGGCCAAGAAACGTGAGGAGTTGTTAGCAGCATTTCGTGCGGGTGGAACCCCACAAGCGCAGGCGGCTGAATAGTTAACCCTTACGGATCAAATAGACATGCTCAGGGGCGTCAGTGTTGGATGAAACCAGCTGATGCCCTTGTTCATTGCAAAAATGTGGAACATCGATCACGGCGGCAGGATCGTCCGCAAGCAGGCGTAAAACTTGCCCGGATTGCAACCCTTGCATCCGTTTGCGTGCTTTCAATATCGGCAGCGGGCATAGCAGCCCAACCGCATCAAGTTCCATATCCCAGTCCATGACATACCCCTAAGGCGACCTGTAACAATTGTCCACGCGATTGTTACAAAACAGGGCATGACGTTTGCCAACAAAACCCTTAAGTAGATATAAACAGAGAGGTTCACAATGTTCGGAATTGACATCATAGACGCATCGATGGGGCTGTCCCTAATGATTGCTACATTCGCCGGAATCCTGTCGTTCCTGTCGCCATGTGTGCTGCCGATCGTGCCGCCGTATCTGGCGTTCATCGGCGGAACCTCGATCGACGATATGTCCGATGGGCGCGATAACGGTGTGATCATCAAAGCGATATTCTTCGTTATGGGGTTGTCGACGGTGTTCATCTTCCTTGGCCTCGCGGCCTCGGCATTCGGGCAAGTTTTTCTGCAATATCAAACACAAATGGGCATGGTTGCGGGCGCGGTAATCATCCTGTTCGGCTTGCACTTCCTTGGTGTTTTGAAAATACCATTCCTCTATCGCGAGGCACGTTTTGATGCGGGCAACCAAGGTGGCAGCCTATTCGGAGCCTACATCCTTGGTCTAGCATTTGCCTTCGGCTGGACACCTTGCATTGGGCCGATTTTGGGCACGATCCTGTCGCTGGCCGCACAGGAAGGTTCCGTTCAACGCGGCGTTGTGATGATGGCATTTTACGCGGGCGGTTTGGGCATTCCTTTCATTTTAGCGGCCATGTTCATGAAGCGGTTCGTTAAGGCTATGAACAAGTTCAAAAAGCACATGGGGTTGATCGAAAAAATCATGGGCGTGATGTTGGTAATTGTTGGATTACTGCTGGTAACCGGTTTGTTTTCCGAGATGTCATTCTGGCTTCTTGAAAATATTCCGGCCCTTGGTGCTATCGGCTAGAATAAGCCGTATTCGTGTCGTAGTGTATTTCGAACTTATCTGGTATTTTCGAAAACTGTGACCGAAACTAGTAACCCTTCTGTTCGCCGTCGGCATGTATTTTATGTGCCTGGCTATGACCCGATGCCGCCGCGCCGCTATCGGGAGCTTTACCGAGTCGAGGGTAAAAAGCAGGCGGAAATCTCTGGATATAATCTGTCGATCAAGGGTTCAACCGGCCAGAATGAGCGCTATCACTGGACAGTAAACACACAAATCGAAGGTGCCCAAACTGACACACGGATTGAGTTTTTGTTATGGAATGACATTGTCTTCGATTCCATGCGGAATTCGATTCCGAAAACCTACTGGCTGTTGCTGAAGACGCTGTGGCTTTACGTTTCAAGTGGCGCGTTGGGGGCGTTGCGGCGCCTGCGACCGGCGCCAATTCTGGCGGCGATGTATCCGGTGGTGGTGTTGCTCGGGCAGATCGCGTTTTCTGCGATGCTTGGAAAAATGCTTGGCGGGATTGTTGGTGGCGCGGTCGGGTTTGCTTCGGGGGTGGGCCTCTTTTATCTGATGCTAGTGCTTTTTCGCCGCTTGGATAAACATTTCTTCGCCTACTACTTATTGCATGATTTTGCATTTTGGGCGCAGGATAACGGAGCAATGCCGCAGGTGCTCGAGTGTCGGGTGGACAAGTTTTGTGACCGAATTTGCGAGGCACTAGATTCAGACGTAGACGAGGTTTTGATCGTCGGGCATTCGTCTGGCGCGCATTTGGCGGTGGTTCTTGTGGGCGAAGTGTTGCGCCGTCGTGCAGACGCGCCCAAGCTTGCATTGTTGACTTTGGGGCAGGCGATTCCGGTCACGTCTTTCTTGCCGGGTGCGTGGGATTTGCGCCGTGATTTGCAACAGATATCAATGCGAAAGGATATCAACTGGCTGGACGTATCTGCCCCGGGTGATGGAGCCTGCTTCGCGCTTTCCGACCCTGTCGCGGTCAGCGGTGTTGCGCCACTGACACAACAATTCGGCCCAACGGTTATTTCTGCGGCTTTCAGCCAGACCCTTTCTGCCGATACTCAGCGCGGAACTAGGTGGAAGTTTTTCCGCCGTCACATCCAGTATTTATGCGCCTTCGATTTTCCGGTGGAATACGATTATTTCAAAATTACGGCGGGCCCCGCCACGTTGAAAGCACGGTTTGCATATCGTTCATCGACCGCGTCGGTTTTGACGAAGGTTCACTCACCACACACTTCTGTCGAGGTCGGCGATGGCCGTTAAGCCCCCCAAACCGGCCTCCCGCCCTGAAGGGGTCGGGGTGATCAGGCGTATTGGTTTGTTCCGGCGCGACATGTTTTCCTCGCAACCGCGGCGTCTGTATCGCGCATGGATGGCGCAGGTGCGGCTGCCATTCTACCGCTCGTTTCTGGTGAATCAACCGGAGTTGGTGCGCCGAGTGTTAATCAGCGAGGCGGGGAATTTTCCGAAATCAGAGGTGCTGTCTGATACTTTGCGTCCTCTGCTGGGGAACTCTATTTTCGCCACGAATGACGCACAGTGGCGGGCGCAACGCGACATCATTAACCCGGCCTTCAAAGGCTGCCCGCGACAAGCGTTTTCTTGTATGCGCGAGGCTGGCGAAGATGCGATCGAACGGCTGTCGAAGCGGGCTGACGGCCAGCCTGTCGAGATGGAAGCCGTGACCTCGTTTCTGGCGGCGGACATTATATTTCGCACGTTGTTTTCGATTCCTTTGCCAGCCGAAACAGCTGAAAAGGTGTTCGAAACCTTTCGGGATTACCAAAGAACGCAACCTCTCTGGAGTATTCCAGCGTTGCTGAAACTTCCCAAGTGGGTGCCAAGATTCCGTTCAAAAGCGGCGGGGCGGCATGCAAACGCAATCCGCAAGCTGCTAACGGATATGGTCGATGCACGGCAAATCGAGATCGATAATGGCACTGCGCCAGACGATTTGGCGACCAGTTTGATGACCGCTTCAGACCCTAAAACCGGCCATCGGTTTTCGAAGGTTGAAATGGTAGATCAGGTCGCGATTTTTTTTCTGGCGGGGCATGAAACATCCGCCAGTGCGCTGTCTTGGGCGTTCTATTTGCTGGCTATGGATCAGGGTGTTCAGGAAAAAGCAGCGACGGAGGCGCAGCTGTTAAGTGACATACCGCAGCCGTCGGATTTGTCGAAAATGCGCTTCACCAAGGACGTGTTTCACGAGACCTTGCGCCTGTACCCGCCTGTGCCGATGTACCTTCGAGATGCGGCTGAGACCACCGAGTTTCGCGGGTGCCCAGTACCAAAAGGTTCGATGGTGATCGTATCGCCGTGGCATTTGCAACGGCACGAACGGCTGTGGGACAACCCCGATGAATTTAACCCGTATCGCTGGCATACGGACAACGGTAAAGCGCGTAAACGAGATGCTTTTATTCCGTTTTCGGCAGGGCCGCGTGTATGCCCCGGTGCCGGATTTGGTCGGATCGAAGGGGTGCTGATGTTGGCGATGTTTTTGAAGGCGTTCCGCTTTGAAACTGCTGACGCGGTGCCAATTCCGGTGGCGCACTTGACTGTTAGATCTGCGGCGGGAATTTACTTGTGTATTACCCCTCGTGACGGTCCTGATACCATGTCAGAACAAAACCACGGATAGCGGTGGCAAGGCCGGTGTCGGTGCCGCGTGCCTCGTCTATTTGTGCGGCTAAGCCATTGATGGTTTTGCCCTCGCGCGCGGCAATTTCCAGAAAAGCTTTCCAGAATTGGGATTCCAGTGAAACGCTGGTGCGGTGGCCGCGTAGGGTTAGGGAATGTTTTTCGGGGCGCATCTAGGTTTCGTCTTCGCGTTTGTGGCCGTCTAAGGTGCTATCCGCAATGTCCTTAAGACGACCGGCGCGGGTGTGTTCGGGTTTCTTCACACCTGAAACTGCCGTGCTTGCAGCCGAAATCTCGCGCTTTTCAGCACGGGTTTTTTTCTTGCGCACTTGGCGAAGGTTGATGACGTTTCCCATGTGGAAATCCTGCCACGCGGAGCGGCAGGTTTCAAGTTACTTGGGACCGATCATGTCTTTTGGCTGCACGACGCGGTCGAATGTTTCACCGTCTACTAGGCCAAGTTTGATGGCCTCTTCCCGCAGTGTGGTGCGGTTTTTGTGGGCGGTTTTGGCAACCTTGGTGGCGTTGTCATAGCCGATTTCAGGGGCCAAAGCAGTTACCAGCATGAGGCTTTCCCACATCAGTTTGCTGATGCGATCTTCGTCCGCCTCGATTCCAACTACGCAATTATCGGTGAAAGCTACTGACGAATCGCCCAGCAGTTGCATCGACTGAAGGACATTATACGCCATCATTGGTTTATAAACGTTTAACTCGAAATGACCTTGGGAGCCGGCGAAGCCTACGGCGGCGTCGTTGCCCATTACTTGGGCGCACACTTGGGTGATTGCTTCGACTTGGGTGGGGTTTACCTTGCCAGGCATGATGGAACTACCGGGCTCGTTTTCGGGCAGCATCAGCTCGCCTAAACCGCAGCGGGGGCCGGAGCCTAGGAGGCGGATGTCGTTGGCGATTTTGAAGACGCTGGCGGCGACGGTTTTTAGGGCACCGGACATCTCAACTAGAGCGTCGTGGGCGGCTAGGGCCTCGAATTTATTGGGGGCGGTTATGAAAGGTAGGCCGGTTATTTCGGCCATGTTTTTGGCGACCAATTCGCCCCAACCGACGGGTGTATTCAGGCCGGTGCCGACGGCTGTGCCGCCTTGGGCTAGGGGATAGATGTTTTGCAATGCGTGGCGCACGCGGGCTATGCCTTGTTCTACTTGGAAGGCGTAGCCGCCGAATTCTTGGCCCAAAGTTAGCGGTGTTGCGTCTTGGGTGTGGGTGCGGCCTATCTTGATTATGTCTTTGAATTCAATGGCTTTGGCATTCAGCGCTGTGTGGAGTTTTTCCAATCCGGGTAGCAGGACATCGTGCGCGGTGGTGGCGATGGCGATGTGCATGGCGGTGGGGAAAGTGTCGTT
>JAGLUD010000177.1 GCA_023134935.1 Paracoccaceae bacterium
CACAACAATATCGATACGACGAAGATCATGCAGGCCTCGCGGTTGGTTTCGACCGTCTCGGGATTTCCTGTGCAGTTCAACAAGGCGATCGTAGGCAAGAACGCGTTTGCGCACGAAAGCGGGATCCATCAGGACGGGATGCTGAAGCATTCGGGGACATTCGAGATCATGCGGCCTGAGGACATCGGGCTGTCTGAAACCTCGTTAGTGATGGGTAAGCATTCGGGGCGTGCTGCACTGCGTTCGAAGTTGGAGAACTTGGGTTACTCGCTAGGTGATAACCAGTTGAAGGATGTGTTCGTTAGGTTCAAGGAATTGGCAGATCGTAAGAAGGAAATCTTTGACGATGACCTGATCGCGCTGATGACGGATAGCGATACGAACACCGCGAACGATACTATTCAGGTAAAAACCCTGCGTGTGGTTTGTGGTACCGAAGGGCCGCAAACTGCGGATTTGGCGCTGGAAGTCGCTGGGGAATTGCACAAGGTTACGGCCACTGGCGATGGTCCTGTGGACGCGGTTTTCAACGCCATCAAGATGGTGTTCCCGCATGACGCAACGCTGGCGCTTTATCAGGTGCACGCGGTGACCGAAGGTACAGATGCACAGGCAACCGTCAGTGTTCGGATGGAGGAAGAAGGCAAGATTGTTACGGGCCAGTCTTCTGATACGGACACGGTTGTGGCATCTGCGAAGGCCTATGTAAACGCGCTGAACAAGCTGATTGTTCGGCGGGCAAAAACGGCTCCGGCCGCACTTGCGTAAATTGGCGTCTGGCTAGAAGTTGCACAAAACATAAGCGGCATCTCGCCAGACGGCCATAAACTTTCACTAATCGAACCAACATTAAACTTTGCCCCCCTTTACCATGAATGCGTAGAAATCGTATAAGAAGGTAATGATGCGGCCCCGATGACAGGGCCGCTTTGGTTTCAGGGGCACGAGATGTTTGATAAACTTAGCAGTATGTTATCCGCTGATATGGCGATCGACTTGGGCACGGCGAACACGCTGGTCTATGTTAAAGGCAAAGGCATTATTCTGAATGAACCGTCGGTGGTTGCATATCATTATCGCGATGGCAAAAAATATGTGCTGGCGGTTGGCGAAGATGCAAAACTGATGCTTGGCCGTACCCCCGGTTCTATCGAGGCAATCCGCCCGATGCGCGACGGAGTTATCGCTGATTTCGATGTTGCCGAAGAGATGATCAAGCACTTCATCAAGAAGGTTCATAAACGCGGTAGTTTTGCCAAACCCAAAATCATAATTTGTGTGCCTCACGGTGCGACACCTGTGGAAAAACGCGCCATTCGTGAATCGGTTTTGCAAGCGGGGGCGCGTAAGGCGGGCTTGATCGCGGAGCCTATTGCGGCGGCGATTGGTGCGGGGATGCCGATTACGGATCCGACTGGAAACATGGTTGTGGACATCGGCGGTGGTACGACCGAGGTGGCGGTGCTGTCTTTGGGTGACATTGTATATGCGCGTTCTGTGCGTGTTGGTGGTGACCGAATGGATGATGCGATTGTGTCGTATCTGCGTCGACAGCATAACCTTTTGGTTGGGGAATCTACTGCGGAACGGATCAAGACCTCTATCGGGACGGCGCGGATGCCGGAAGATGGACGCGGGCTTAGCATGGAAATTCGGGGGCGCGATTTGTTGAATGGTGTTCCTAAAGAAATCGAAGTAACGCAGGCGCAGGTCGCCGAGGCTTTGGCCGAACCGGTGCAGCAGATTTGCGAGGCTGTTCTGACGGCTTTGGAATCCACTCCACCAGATTTGGGCGCGGATATTGTGGATCGTGGTGTGATGCTAACCGGTGGTGGCGCGTTGCTGGGCGATCTCGATTTGGCATTGCGCGAACAGACCGGATTGTCGATTTCTGTCGCTGATCAGCCGCTTAACTGTGTGGCGCTGGGGACTGGTAAGTCGCTGGAGTTTGAAACGCAGCTGCTGCATGTAATTGATTACGGTAATTCGACCCGATAAGGAGTGGCCGGAGGGTGGCGCAGGACACATCTATAAGCAATTCATGGAAAGTACTGCGTCGGTTTCTCGTCGGGATACTGTTTGTGCTGTTGCTTGGGCTGTTTTTACTGTCCCGCATCGATAACCCCCGTGCCGAACGGTTTCGCATGGCGCTGGTTGATCGGTTTTTTCCGAGCTTTGAGTGGGCACTGGTGCCTGTGACCTCCGTGACGCGGATGGTATCGGATTTTCAATCTTACACGCGCGTCTATGAGCAAAATCAGGAATTGCGGCGCGAGTTGCAACGAATGAAGGGCTGGCGCGAGGCGGCCTTGCAGTTGGAACAGAAAAATGCGCAGTTGTTGGCGCTGAATAATGTGAAGTTGAATGCACGATTAGCATTTATCACTGGCGAGGTGATGACGGATTCCGGTGGCCCGTTTAGCCAGTCGGCTTTGGTGAATATCGGGCGGCAGGACGGGGTTAGTGACGGCTCGGCAGCTGTGGACGGGCTGGGGCTTGTCGGGCGAATTGCCGGTGTGGGGGAGGTGACCTCGCGGATATTGTTCCTGTCGGATGTGAGTTCAAGTGTGCCGGTGGTAATCGTGCCGTCCGGACGACGCGCGATTGTCCGCGGAGATAACAGCATCGTACCGCCGCTAGATTTTCTGGATTCCGAGGTTGGCGTCCAAGCGGGTAGCCGGGTGATGACATCGGGTGATGGTGGAGTGTTCCCTTCAGATATTTTGATCGGGCAGGTCGCGATTGATCCGCAAGGACATTTCAGGGTGCGGCTGGCTGCGGATTATGAAAATCTGGAATTCATTCGAGTTCTGAAAGTGACACCACGCGAGGATATTGGTGGTCCGGGCGACATCATCGGCATAGCAGATGGTGCGAACGAATGAGCACAGCACCGACAAATTCACGCAGATGGTTTGAGGTTGTACTGTTTGTGATCATGGGGTTCGTTTCCATTGGTTTACCGCTAATCCCGATGGGATTAGCAGCGAATAGCGTTGCGTTTCCGGATGTAATGTTCGCCCTGTTTGCGGCGTGGGTGATCAGGCGACCGATGTCTGCGCCAATCGTCGGGATCGTGTTTTTAGGTGTGCTCGCGGATGCAATGATGATGCGGCCATTGGGGCTGTGGGCGCTCGTGCTTTTTGTCGGGATGGAGGTGTTGCGCGCCAGCGAACGCGCTTTTCGTGACATCCCCTTCGTGCTGGAATGGTTGTATGTAAGCGTCCTGTTTGCGCTTTTGCTGATGCTGCAGAACTTGTTACTGTTCGTCTCGTTTGACAGTGTTTACGGGTTCACGGATGTGATTTGGCATTGGGCGCGAACTGTGGTGGCTTATCCAGTCGTTGTCGCTATCTTGCATTGGGGTTTGCATATCCGTGCGATTAAGAAAGATAACAGACCCAATAGGTTAGGGTATGTTTTATAATGCAACCAACGCGCACAAGCCGAATACGCCAGCGACGCATCACACGGCGCGGTTTGCTGTGGATGGGCATGCAGGTTGGCGTGATCGGAGTGTTGGGTTGGCGCATGCGGCAGTTGCAGGTTGATCAGTCCGACGAGTTTCGCATGTTGGCCGAGGAAAACCGGATTAACATTCGTTTGTTAGCGCCGAACCGCGGGTTGATCTTTGATCGCAACGGCGTGCCAATCGCGATTAACGAGCAAAATTACCGGATTGTAATGATCCGCGAGCAGGCTGGGAATGCTGGCGAAGTATTAGATCGTTTGGGCGAACTTATTACACTTAGCCCCGAGCGTCGGGCGCGAATTGACAAAGACATGCGACGGCGCAGTGCGTTTGTGCCAGTTACTGTTGCAGAGCACCTGACATGGGAGGAGTTCGCGCTGGTCTCGTCAAATGCGCCGGCTTTGCCCGGGGTACTTCCAGAGGTTGGTTTGACGCGAAACTATCCGTTTGGGCAAACCTATGGGCATATCGTCGGCTATGTTGGCCCTGTCAGCGAGAGCGATTTCGCGCGGATGGACGACCCTGATCCGTTATTTCAGATCCCTCGCTATCCGATTGGCAAAACGGGTGTTGAACGTAACGCTGAAGAAACCCTCCGCGGGTCAGCCGGGACGAGCCGAATTGAGGTGAACTCAATGGGGCGGATCATGCGTGAACTTGGGCGGGATGACGGGGTTGCCGGTAAAGACATTCAACTGACGCTTGATACAAACTTGCAGGAATACGCGATGGAGAGGCTGGGGGATCAGAGCGCCTCGGCTATCGTGATGGATGTGCGCAACGGAGATGTTATCGCAATGGCCTCGGCGCCGAGCTTTGATCCAAACCTGTTTGTGCGTGGAATTTCGACAGAAGACTGGGTTGGTCTGCGGGACAATGACTACCGCCCGTTGTCCAATAAATCGGTGTCTGGTGCGTATCCACCCGGATCGACGTTTAAGATGGTAGTGGCGTTGGCTGCGCGGGAAGCCGATGTGATTAAGCCCGAAGAGACAGTTTATTGCCCAGGATATTACGAGTTGGGCGGGCGGCGGTTCCATTGTTGGAAACGGGGTGGGCACGGCAAAGTCGATATGATTAACAGCCTGAAACATTCCTGCGATGTGTATTATTACGAAGTCGCCAAACGTGTTGGAATCGAAGCGATTGCGGCCAAGGCGAAGCAGTTGGGATTAGGCGAAAAGTACGATATTCCGCTGCCTGCGATCTCGCGGGGGTTGGTGCCAAACAAGGCGTATAAGCAGCGGGTGTTTGATCAAGGGTGGCTGCAAGGGGACACTTTGAACGCCGGAATTGGGCAAGGCTTTGTGCTGACATCGCCGTTGCAGCTGGCAGTTATGACTTCACGAATTGCCTCGGGTAAAGCGATTAGTCCGCGTATTGTTAAATCGATAAGCGGTGTTCCTCAACGTGTTGAAGCACCGGACGTTCTTGATATTCAGACCGTGGATATAGAGAAGGTTCGCAAAGGTATGTTTGCGGTTGTGAACGAGAAGAAAGGCACGGCCTATGCCTCGCGGATCGCAGACAAAGATATGGTGTTGGCAGGAAAGACCGGCACATCGCAGGTGCGGCAAATCACTACCGAGGAACGTGCGGCGGGCATAATCAAGAACGAGGATTTACCGTGGGAACGCCGAGATCATGCGCTGTTTGTGGGCTACGCGCCTTACGATAACCCACGCTACGCGGTTGCCGTTATCGTTGAGCACGGGGGCGGCGGATCTTCGGTTGCGGCGCCGATTGCACGTGACGTTATGATGCGAGCACTTTATGGCGATGTGCCGCCGTTGACAGCGTATCCAGCAGCGGAACGGAACCGGATTCGGGGCGAGCGGGAACGTGCCCTAGAAGCGGCGCGAACAGGCGTGAGCGCGCCAACACCAAGGGGGGATAATCTGTGAGTTATTACGACTCGGGTTACGATAAATCTCCTACTGGTTTGTCCAAGATTTTCTTTTTCCATTGGCCGCTATTCTTGCTGCTGCTCGCGGTATCAGCGACCGGTTTTATGATGTTATATTCCGTGGCCGGCGGAAGTTTCGAACCCTGGGCAGCAGCACAGATGGAGCGGTTCGCGGTTGGTATTGTCGGGATGTTTTTTATTGCCTTCATTCATATACGGTTCTGGCGGCGGGTCGCGCCTATTGCGTACATAGTTTCGTTGATATTGCTAATTGTGGTCTATTTCTTCGGTGAAACAGGTATGGGGGCGCAGCGTTGGATTGACGTTGGGTTCATGCAACTTCAGCCCTCCGAGGTCATGAAAGTCTCGCTGATTTTGGCGCTGGCGATGTATTATGACTGGCTTGATCCAGATAGAGTGTCGCGTCCGCTTTGGGTGCTGCTTCCATTAATTATAATGCTGATACCAGTGGTTTTTGTACTGCAACAACCGGATTTGGGCACTGCGATTTTGCTGGCATTGGGCGGCGGCGTTGTGATGTTTCTGGCTGGCGTTAGCTTATGGTATTTCGTTGTCGCATTGGCCGCCGGTGGTGGGTTGGTGACGGTAGTGATGATGTCACGTGGCGAGAGCTGGCAGATCCTAAAGGATTATCAGTTTCGACGGATCGAGACGTTTATAAACCCAGCACTGGACCCGCTTGGTTCAGGGTACCATATCACGCAATCGAAAATTGCGCTTGGGTCAGGCGGATTGTCGGGGCGCGGGTTTATGCAGGGTACGCAGAGCAGGCTGAACTTTTTGCCAGAAAAACACACAGATTTCATTTTCACGACGCTTGCAGAGGAGTTCGGATTTATCGGATCAATCTCTTTATTGTTAATCTACACCGCCATCACCGTTTTCGTGATGCTTTCCGCGATCAACAATCGTGACCGATTTGCCGGGTTGGTGACAGGCGGGCTGGGCGCAGTATTTTTCTTCTTCTTCACGGTGAATATGGCGATGGTTATGGGCTTGGTTCCTGTGGTTGGCGTACCGCTGCCGCTTGTGTCTTATGGCGGGACGGCTATGCTGGTTTTGCTGGGGGCTTTTGGCCTGATCCAGTCTGCACATATCCATCGACCGAGGTAAATTATGATCACTGCTTTGTTTGCTGACCGCGCTGAAAACTGGGCGCGATATGAAGCCCCGTTGCATAAAGCGTTTGCTGAAAAAGGGCTTGAAGTTAACCTTATTCGCAACACCGATACACCCGAAATAGTGGACTATGTGATCTATGCGCCGTCGGGCCCGGTTAGTGATTTTAGACCGTTCGTTAACTTAAAAGCGGTGCTTAGCCTTTGGGCTGGTGTCGAGAAGATCGAGGGGAACGCCAGTATCGAAGTTCCGCTTTGCCGGATGGTGGACGAGGGTCTATCCGAGGGCATGGTCGAGTGGGTGACAGGGCATATAATGCGGCATCATTTGGGGATAGATGCGCATATTCTGGGGCAGGACGGTGAATGGCGTAATGACGTTGTGCCGCCACTAGCGCGGGATCGTAGTGTGGGATTTATGGGGCTTGGAGAATTGGGTCTGGACTGTGCGAAGGCGGCATTGGGGTTGGGTTTTGATGTTCTTGGCTGGAGCCGTAGTTTGAAAATGGTTGAGGGGATTGAGACATTTGCGGGGGCAGAGGGCCTGCGGGAAATGCTGTCGAAAACCCAAATTGTTGTGCTGTTGCTACCTGATACGGCTGATACGCGTGATGTTTTGAACGATGAAACGCTTGGGCTTTTGCCTGACGGAGCGTTTATTATTAATCCGGGTCGCGGAACTTTGATTGACGATGACGCTTTGTTGGATGCGCTGGATTCTGGTAAGGTTGCGCATGCAACGCTGGATGTTTTTCGGGTGGAACCGCTACCTGCCGAGCATCCATTTTGGGGACATCCGCAGATTACCGTGACACCGCATATAGCGTCGGAAACGCGGCCTTCGAGTGCCTCGCGTACTATCGCGGAAAATATCCGTAGGGGTGAGGCAGGAGAGCCATTTTTGTATACGGTTGATCGGGCGGCGGGGTACTAAAGCCCTGCACGCGCGAGGGCTATCATGCCCTCGACATCCAGATGCTCTTCCATATGGTCGGCCAGTTTGTCCAGAACACTTTCGATTTCGTTGGCATAGGTGACGTTCGATGCGGCCCCGAACGAATTCAAAAATGCCGCGCGATAGCTGTCACTGCTGAATAGCCCGTGGACATAGCAACCGGACACTAGACCATTCTGTGCGCCCTCGGGATTTCCGTTGATTTCTAGCAACGGCCGAGTGCAATCAGTGCCTTTCGTTTTACCAATATGTATCTCGTACCCCGCTACGGCCGCGCCACTATCTGGGTCAGTGCCCGCTACGCGTTCTAGACGTTTTTTGGGCGACATAACCGTATCGACGTCCAACATGCCAAGGCCATCGGTTTTACCAGCGGGACCTTCGATTCCGTCTGGGTCGTCGATGGTTTTACCCAGCATCTGGTACCCGCCGCAGATTCCGAGCACCCGACCACCGCGCCGTACGTGCGCTTGCAGGTCGATGTCCCAGCCTTGTTGACGAACGAAGCTAAAGTCCCCAATGGTGGATTTCGTGCCGGGAATAATGACGAGCGCTGTATCGCCGGGAATAGGTTCTCCGGCTTTAACCATTGTTAGTGTGACGGAGGGTTCCAGTTTTAGCGGGTCGAAGTCGTCGAAATTGGCGATGCGTGACAGCATAAGGACAGCGAT
>JAGLUD010000178.1 GCA_023134935.1 Paracoccaceae bacterium
AACAACGGATGGACCTTGGGTCCAAGGGGCGAGCGGTTGATATTCTGGTGATGACGGCGACGCCGATTCCTCGATCATTGGCGCTGGCGCATTACGGAGACATGGATATCTCGGTTTTGGACGAAAAACCGCCGGGGCGAAAGCCGATTGAAACTGTTATGGTGTCGGCAGGGCGCCTGGATCAGGTGGTTGACCGGTTACGTGCGGCCATTTCCGAGGGGCGGCAGGCCTATTGGGTTTGTCCGTTAGTGGAGGAATCGGAATTGGTGGCGATGACAGCGGCCGAGGATCGGTTCAAACATCTTCGAGCGGCCTTGGGCGAAGGTAACGTCGGGCTGGTTCATGGGCAAATGCGGCCCTTGGATAAAGACACGGCTATGGAGGATTTCATTGCTGGGCGCACGAAAGTGCTTGTTGCAACGACAGTGATCGAAGTTGGAGTGGATGTACCGACAGCAACAATCATTGTGATCGAGCAGGCGGAGCATTTCGGTTTGGCACAATTGCATCAGTTACGAGGGAGGGTTGGCCGCGGGGATGAAGCGTCCACTTGTTTGTTGCTGTATAGTGGTCGATTGGGGGAAGCTGCGCGGGCGCGGTTGTCTATCATGCGCGAAACCAACGACGGCTTCCGGATAGCCGAGGAAGATTTGCGCCTTCGTGGCGCAGGCGATTTGCTGGGCGTTGCACAGTCCGGCTTGCCACGTTTCAGGATTGCGGACTTAGAAGAACAGGCCGATCTTATGAAAATTGCTCAAGATGATGCTCGATTATTTTTGCAGACGGACCCGAAACTGGAAACCGAGCGCGGGCAGGCCGTTCGCACGCTGCTGTATTTAATGGAGCAAGATAAGGCGATACGCCTTTTATCCGTTGGGTGAATCACCTCTAAGATGCCGGAATGCACAAAGTTCTTAATTTGTTCTTGACAGAAAGAGAATAAAAAGAGAACATACAGGCAACACATAAGAACAAACCTGCAAGGATGCATATTATGGCTGCTATAATTAAAAATGTTTCGGCAACGGCGCCACGGACATTAATTGAAGACGCCCTCGGGCTGGCAGCGATTTGTGTTATCATCATCGCAGGGTTTTGTTTGCCTGCCGTTACCTAATCGCCTGTGATTTGCGAGTAGTTCAGAATCCTATTAGCCTCGGATGTTCTGACCCCTGATGTAATCAGGCTCGTATTTCGCCTTACTTCGCCGCGCCCTTCGGGGTCGCGGCGTTTTTTTATGCGTTTTTGAAAGCGTCCAACGACGCCTCAATGCAGAGCATGATCGAGGCGTGGCGGTTTTTATATTCTTTGGCTGGCAGCAATACTTCCAACCCCTCAAACGGAGCACTTGGTACAGGTCCGTCGGATTTCAACATTGCAAGCAACTGGTCGCGCGCAATTTCAAGTTCTTCAATAGAGCATCCGATAATGGCGGACCCAACCACAGATGCCGCGGCTTGTCCCAACGCGCAGGCTTTTACGTCTTGCCCGAAAGCGCTGACCTTCCCATCGGCAACGCAAAGATCAACGGTGACAGTCGATCCGCAGAGCGGCGAACGCTTTTGCGACGTCGCGTCTGGGTCAATCAATCGTTCCGCATGCGGGATTGATGCTGCTAACGCAAGAATGCGCTGCGAATATAGGTTGATTAGATCAGTTTCGCTCACCACCAATACCCTTTGCTTTTCGGTTGCTCCGAATTAGATAGGGTGGGGAACGCCGGATGGAAACCTGAAAGGTTAAGAAATGTCGAAATTTGATGTCACTTCTTTGAAATATAACGACGCTGGATTGATTCCGGCGATTGCGCAGGACGAATCCGGTGACGTTCTGATGATGGCTTGGATGAATTCTGAAAGTATTACCGAGACGTTAAAGACTGGGCGTGTCACGTATTGGTCACGCTCACGGGCTAGTTATTGGCGCAAGGGCGAGACTTCGGGGCATATTCAGGATCTGGTCGAAATGCGTGTCGATTGTGATCGTGACTGTTTGTTAATGATTGTGCGCCAAGCTGGTCCAGCGTGTCACACGAATCGACGGAGTTGTTTTTACACGGCTGTTCGGGGTGGTGAAGAAGTGGAAATTTCCTCACCTATCGCTTAGGCCGACCATTTCCCGAATATCTTGTGGGGTAGCGCCTTCTTCGCGGTATTTTCGGATAGCGCGGGAGTCATCTCGTTTGGCTAAACGTTTGCCGTTGTTATCAAGGATCAGGCGGTGGTGGCGGTACATTGGTGTAGGTAAGTCCAGCAAAGCTTGCAAAATACGGTGGATTTGAGTGACCTCAAACAGGTCTTGGCCGCGCGTGACGTGGGTTACGTTTTGTGCGGCATCATCCACAACCACGGCGAGGTGGTAGGCTGTTCCTATATCTCGCCGCGCCAGAACAATATCCCCACAACTGGTCAGGAGGTGCTCGGCGTTAAGGAAATGTTCAACATTTCCTTTATCTATATCGCTAAACTTTAGCTGGTTAACTTGATTCTTGCCGCCGAGATGTTCGATCGCCTTTGCCATGTTTAGACGTATAGCCGTGTTCTCGGCCTTATTCAGGCGCTTATCGCGACAAGTGCCGGGGTAGACCAGCCCGTCGGGACCATAAACTGGCCGAGGCTGCGCTTCCTTAATTTTTCTGCGTGTACACCCGCAGGCATAGGTCAGGCCTAAATTTTCAAGATCACTCAACGCATGTTCGTAGGCGACCATGTTATCTGACTGGCGTAAGACAGGCGTCGGCCAACTTAAGCCGAGCCAGTGAAGGTCATCGAAAATGGCTTGTTCATATTCAGGGCGAACACGGGTGTGGTCGTTATCCTCGATCCGAAGCAAGAACGTTCCGCCCGCCGCCTGTGTCTGTTCCCAAGCGGTAAGCGCCGAAAACGCGTGGCCTAGATGTAGATAACCGGTTGGTGAGGGCGCGAAGCGTTCTATGTGAGCCATGCGTTCCAGTCTGCTTTAGCGCGGTCGGTGTAGGCTTTATAGCGCGCAGGGCGGTTTCTACGACCACCTTTGACGCCATCAACCAACGGGAAAAGTCCAAAATTCACATTCATCGGTTGGAAAGTCTTCGCCGCCGCGCCGCCAGTGATATGGCTGATCAATGCGCCCATAGCTGTGGTGTTCGGCGGAGCGGTCATGGTTTTGCCTAGGCGTTCACTTGCGGCCATGCGACCTGCCAACAACCCCATGGCAGTGCTTTCAACGTAACCCTCAACGCCAGTGATTTGGCCTGCAAAGCGAAGGCGTGGCATGGCTTTCAAGCGCATTTGGTCATCCAACAAACGAGGAGAGTTGATGAACGTGTTGCGGTGTATGCCGCCGAGGCGAGCAAATTCGGCGCCCTCAAGCCCCGGGATCATTTTGAACACTTCGGATTGTGCGCCATACTTCATTTTGGTTTGGAAGCCAACGATATTGTACAACGTTCCCAATGTGTTATCACGTCGAAGTTGAACTACTGCGTGAGCTTTAACCGTCGGATCATGCGGATTTGTCAGGCCAACGGGCTTCATGGGGCCGAAGCGTAATGTCTCGCGGCCACGTTCGGCCATGACCTCGATTGGTAGGCAGCCATCGAAGTAAGGCGTGTCCTTCTCCCAGTCCTTGAATTCTGTTTTGTCAGAATCTAGCAGGGCATCGATGAAGGCGTTGTACTGCTGTTCGTCCATCGGGCAATTGATGTAAGCGGTGCGCTCTTCTTCGGTGTCGCCCTTGTCATATCGGGATTGTAGCCACGCTTTTTCCATGTCGATACTTTCGGCATAGATGATTGGGGCGATGGCGTCGAAGAAGGAAAGCGAGGTTTCGTCGGTCAAATCCCGCACGGCCTCGGCTAAAGCTACGGATGTTAGCGGACCTGTGGCGATAATCACGCTGTCCCAGTCTTCGGGCGGAATTCCGGCAATTTCGCCGCGCTCGATTGTGACCAACGGGTGGGCCTCCAAGCGCGCGGTTACGGCCTCGGAAAACGCATCGCGATCGACTGCCAG
>JAGLUD010000179.1 GCA_023134935.1 Paracoccaceae bacterium
CGTCGAGACCCTGCGGGCGTAACATCACCCTGATACTTGCCCGTTAGAATTCCGGCAGCGAGCGGTGAGAAGGCCAGCAAGCCAACATCCTCGTTTATGCTTAACTCGGCCAGATCTAGATCGTATATGCGGCACAGCAGGCTGTATTCATTCTGGATGGAGGCCATGCGGGGTAACCCCTCGGTCTCGGCGATTTCGAGAAACTGCGACACGCCCCAACAAGATTCATTGGATGTTCCGAAGTGGCGGATTTTACCCTCGGTCACTAGTTCACCCAAGGTCCGCAGGCATTCGGTCATGTGGTCGCGGGTTTTGTCGCGATCTTGGCCGCTTGGATCGAACGCCCAGTATTTACGGAAATGATAGGAGCCCCGATTGGGCCAGTGAAATTGATAAAGGTCGATGTAATCGGTTTGCAGGCGTTTTAGGCTGCTCTCTACCGCTTCGCGGATCGTTGCGGGGGATATGTCAGCACTTTTTTCGCGCCCAGACATGGCACCGCTACCGCCGCCAACAACCTTGGTGGCAACGATGACATCGTCGCGTCGCTCCGATTTGGTGATCCAGCTACCGATGATTTCCTCGGTGCGCCCCTGGGTTTCTTGGCCCAGCGGAGTGGTCGGATACATCTCCGCCGTGTCGATGAAATTCACGCCGTGGTCCAACGCCATGTCGATCTGACCGTGCCCCTCGGCTTCGGAATTCTGGGTGCCCCATGTCATCGACCCAAGGCACAGCGTGCTGACTTTGATATCCGTGCGGCCTAGTTTTTTGTATTGCATGGGTTTTCCTGTTGGTTGCGTCGCTGAATACTGCAAGGAAAACGAGGGCGGTCAAGGGAAATGCTGGTATAAAGGACACTCTGCGTCACAAAGCTGCGCGCTTTGGGTTGTGCCGAGGGGCTTGGCTGCATACATCTGCGCGTATGAAAAAGATTATCAAACGCTTTAAGCCCAAGTCGACTGTTCCCGTGATCCGCCTGAATGGCGTAATTGGTGGGGGCAGCCGTATTGGTGGCGCGGGTCTGAACGACACGGCGCTGGCCCCCGTGATCGAACGCGCATTTTCAAAAGGAAAACCGAAGGCTGTGGCGCTGGTGATCAATTCACCCGGCGGCTCGCCCGTTCAGTCTGCACTGATCGCGGCGCGTATTCGGCGGTTGGCCGATGAAAAAGAGATCAAAGTCTACGCTTTTTGCGAAGATGTAGCCGCGTCTGGCGGATACTGGTTGGCGACCTGCGCAGACGAGATTTACGTAGATGGCAGCTCGATTATCGGGTCAATCGGTGTGATTTCGGCATCTTTCGGTTTTAATGAATTGATGGAGCGTCAAGGCGTTGAGCGGCGCGTTTATACCGCTGGTGAAGATAAATCGATGCTAGACCCATTCCGCCCTGCCAAAGATGAAGACATCGAGCGTGTGAAGGCACTTCAGAAGGTTATTCATGATAACTTCATCGAACAGGTGACCTTGCGGCGCGGCGACCGAATAACTGGTAAGGATCTGTTTACCGGTGATATCTGGGTTGGGATGCAAGCTGTTGAGAACGGATTGGTCGACGGGATCGGCCATTTGGTCCCAAAGATGAAGGAAATTTTCGGGGACGAGGTTCGCCTGCCTGTGCATGGACCAAAGCGATCGTTATTAAGCAAGTTCGGGGCTGCTAGTGTGATTTCAGATGTGGAGGACCGCTTGAACTGGTCCCGCTTCGGATTGTAAGATAGCGACCATGGTTAAAGCGGTTTCCATATTCTTGATAGTAATCCT
>JAGLUD010000018.1 GCA_023134935.1 Paracoccaceae bacterium
GGCCCTTTGCTGACCTTCGTGATGTAGCTTGATGTTGCGATGCAGTGTCACCATAGCTGATATTAATTTCAGACACCTAGTCTAAGCCGTGTCGGCTATTGGTAGACGCAAACGAAGTTGGCCTTAGAAAACTAGGCACGGAACACTGTGTTTAAATTATTCCGAAACAGCATGATCGATGAATAATGGCGGCAGAACGAGATATTTAGCCCCATTGCTCACTTAAAGCTTTCAAAATATCACATCGACTTACTTGGCCAATCAAAACTCCATCGTCCAATACCGGAAACCTCCTATATGAGCTCGCAAGAAAGGCTTCGGTAGCTTGGACAACATCTAGGTCTCCGTCCAGTGTCTCGACTTTCTTGCTCATATATTCCGCAACCGCTCCACCCCATTCTTGATAGTAACTGGCGTTTAAAGCTGCCTTCAAACAGTCCTTTTTGGATAGTACCCCGACGAGCTGCCCTCTTTCGTCTACGACAGGGGCGCCGGATATTTTGGCTTCTAATAAAGTCACCATTGCATGTGTGATTTCTGTATCGGGTGACAATGTAATCAGGTCGGTAGCCATACATTCACGGATTAACGGGAATTTATCCATTACTCTTTCTCCATCGTCTTTTGTTGCTGACAACCAACGCATCCGAACGCCTTTGGGCAAGTCCCTCCGGAGCAGGTCCCTTTGATCGGAGCACGTCCGAAAATAACCCCGATGGCCAGACCAGCTATCGAAACAGCAATAATCAGAAATACCAAACCAAAAACAGCCATTACTTCTCCTCCTATACGACGACGTACCGCGCGAATTGCCCCGACATGTATTCCGAAATCCCTGATGTACCACGCGTTAGGAACATCGCGGCAATGCCTTCCTGCTCGGCGAGCGCAAGTCCGCGTTCACTTCCCATGACCATAAGTGCGGTGGCTAGCGCGTCGGCTTCCATTGCCGTTTTAGCGATCACCGAAACAGATGCCACACCGTTTGCAACCGGCAGCTCGGTATGCGGATTAATAATATGGTTAAAGGAAACACCTCCCTCTTGGCCGCCATTAACAGCATCCCCCGAAGTCGCGAGCGCCATTCCATCTAGTTTCACGATGCGCTGGAAAGTGCGAGGGCTGGTATCCGGCGTCTCTATCGCCGCTTGCCACTGGCGCCCGTTCGGATGGAACCCGATGGCCAGAACCTCACCACCGGCTTCAAGCAGGAAGGAATTGACGCCGCAGGTTATTAATACATCCGCCATTCGATCCAGAGCATAACCTTTGGCGATGCCGCACAGGTCCAGCGAGGCGTCAGGGGTGATTTTGCGCAACTTTCCTTCGCCAAGCTGGATGCTCAAATATCCTGTGACCGAACTGCCTGTGATAGGACCAAAGCCATACCGCCCGACGATCGGGCCAACCGTTGGGTCAAACGCGCCATTTGTAAGTTGCGCGATCCGTAAGCCTTCGGTGATCACCTTGCTCACGCCACCTGAAACTGGGTGCCAGTTAGTGTCGCGCGCACCGTTCAGGCGGCTAATCGCGGAGGATTTCTTGAACGGTGACATCGCATCATCCACCGATTCAACGACCGTTTCAATGGCCGCTTTGATTTCATGTGCATCGGTTGTGGCTGGCAAAACCGCCCGCCACCAGCTTCCGAAAGCAGGGCCACCGATGACCTGCGTTTCAGCAGCCCACGTAGGCAGCACACTAGACAACAGCGCACCGCCAGTACCGACCAATAGGTTTCTGCGGTTTAGTATCATCGTTTACGCTCCAAAATCATCGTTGAAGATACTCTGACGGTCGACACCGATGTCCTCAAGCATCGAAAGAACTGCCTTGATCATCAAGGGTGGCCCACAAAGATAATACTCGCAATCCTCGGGTGCGGGATGCGTATTGAGGTATTTCTCGAATGCCACGTCGTGAATAAAACCGGTGGCCCCCGCCCAACGGTCATCGGGTTTCGGGTCGGACAGACCAACCGTCCAGCTAAAGTTTTCATATTCGGCTTGTAGTTGGTCAAACTCTTCCTCGTAGAAAAGCTCGATCCCGCTGCGTGCACCGTACCAGTAGGAAATCTTGCGTCCGGTTTTCTCGCGCACCAACTGGTCATGAATGATGGCACGCAACGGTGCCATCCCGACGCCACCGCCGATGAATACCATTTCTCGGTCGGTTGCTGTCGCACCAAAGCTGCCAAAAGGGCCGGAGACTTTCACCTTATCACCAGCACGCAAACTAAATAGATAGGAGGACACTATCCCCGGAACTGCCCCCTCCACAGTTGGGGGAGGCAGGGCGAGGCGGATGTTCAGAACTATCTTGCCATGGTCGACCAGTCGGTTCGCGAAGGAATAGGCACGTGTGACCTCGGCATCACTACCCGAGGTCAACGCCTTCAGCGAGCCTTGCTCCCAAACCTCCGCATGTTCGTCGGGAATGGTGAAATCTGCGAAACGTATTTGGTGTGCTGGCGCGGTTATTTGCACAAAGCCACCGGCACGCATACGCGGCGTTGTACCATCGGGTAATTTCAGAACCACCTCGCGAATGAAAGGCGCAAGCGGGCTTGTTGAAATAACCTCACACGCCCAGGTTTCAGTACCGAACAGATCTTCAGGCACTTTCACATTCATGTCACCGTGGACTGTAACCTGACAGGCAAGGCGAACACCTGCACGGAGCTCGCGACGATCCAGCTTGGCGGCTTCCGTGGGCAAGGGTTCGCCGCCGCCGTTTGTCACGGTCACCTGACACAGGCCACATGTTCCCGCGCCAGCGCAGGCAGAGGGGAAATGAATGCCGTTGTCCTGCATCACCGGCAGCAGTTTTTGCCCAGTCAAGGCCTGCAGTTTTTGATCGCCGTTGACAGTAATAGTGGCTTCTACTTGCCTTGAGATGAAAGCCCGAGCGGCCAGAACCAACAGGATCAGGGCCATAACTATCGCGGTAAACAGGGCGATACCAAGCAGAACATCACTCATGGCGTCCCCCCGATGGCAAAGGCGGTAAAACTGAGCGACATCAGGCCGGTTATGACGAAGGCGATGCCTAATCCTTGCAGGCCTTTCGGGATATCACTGTATTTCAACCGCTCGCGAATGGCTGCAAATGTGATGATCGCCAGCGCCCAGCCAACTCCGCCGCCAAGGCCAAAGATCATGCTCTCGCCTAACGTATACTTCCGTTCTACCATGAACAGGCTACCGCCGAGGATCGCGCAGTTCACCGTAACCAGCGGCAGATATATCCCGAGGGCGCGGTGTAGTGGCGGCAGGTAACGCTCCAACGCCATCTCGATGATTTGCACCATCGCGGCAATGACCCCGATGAAGCTGAGCAGCTTCAGGAAACTCAAATCTACGTCGGGCAGTCCAGCCCAGTTCCATGCGCCCTCGACCAGAAGCCACTCGAATATCAGGTGGTTTACGGGCACCGAAATGGCCTGAACAAAAATCAGGGCAATGCCTAGCCCGAGGGCGGTTTCGAATTTTCGGGATACGGCTAGGAAGGTGCAGATGCCCAGAAAGAATGACAGTGCAAGGTTTTGTTCGAAAACCGATGTGAGAAACAGTTCCATTATGGGTGCCTCGCATCGTTTTGTGACAGGATGCTGAATTCCGGTTCCTCAACCTGCTCGGGGCGCCAGCTACGGATAATCCAGATCAGCAAACCGAGGATGAAAAATGCGCTTGGGGCTAGTTGCATAAGGCGCAAAGGTTCAAACCAGCCACCGTTTTCGACCAGCGGAAAGACTTGATATCCCAGTAGTGCACCTGCGCCGAACAGCTCGCGAACGGCGCCAACGATCAACAGGATCAGACTGTAACCCAAACCGTTGCCAAGGGCATCAAGAAGGCTTGGCCATACAGGATTTTGCCGTGCAAACGCCTCGGCTCGCCCCAGCACGAGGCAGTTGGTTACGATCAAGCCAACGAATATCGACAGTTTTTTACTCATTTCAAAAGCAAAGGCGCGCAATAGCATGTCCATCACGATCACGAGGGAGGCGATGATGGTGATCTGCACAATCAACCGTATCGACGTCGGGATGTGATTGCGAATGCTACTGATAGTTACACTCGACAGGACTAGAACCACGGTTAACGCGCCCGCCATGGTTAGGGCAGTCGAGAGCGAGGTTGTGACCGCGAGTGCTGAACATATACCAAGGATATGTAGGGCTACCGGATTGGCTTTAACCAAGGGGTCGGTGAGGTAGTTTAATGATTGTTTCATATTCAGACCTCCCCGTTGCGAAGGCGGGTAAGGAACGGGCCGAACCCGTAATCGCCCAGCCAGAAATGCAGCATATTTGAAACACCGTTACTGGTGCGGGTTGCACCAGAAATACCGTCGACCTCGAACTCTCCGACAGCCTCGCCACGTACCACCGAAATTAGGACCTCGCCATTTTTGTCTACCAGTTGTTTGCCGGGCCAAAGTTCCAGCCATTCCGGTTCCAGGATGCGCGTGCCAATCCCCGGTGTTTCGCCTTGTTCATAGAAGGTAAGGCCGGCAATCGTGTTGCCGTCTGCATGGATCGCCAGATAGGCATAAAGCATCGATTGATAGCCGATACCGCGCACCGGCAGCACCACGAGGTGCAGTTTGCCGTCTTTGCGAAGAATAATGACCTGAGCAAAATCGGAACGCTGCTTGATTCCGGCAACATCCGCCTCGCTGGGGATGGGCGAGCTTTGTGTCGGGTCGCTAGCGGCTTCGCGTTGATCAAAGGTCGCGGGGTCGATATGGGTAGCAAATTCACCGCTGGTAAGATCGATAATATGGGCCTCCATATCATCAACGCCTGCGCCCGTCAGAATATCGCCCATCCCCGGGAGGGCCGCGACCATTGCCGCCAAACGCCCTTGGCGCTCCGCTTCAAGGTTGGCCAGATGGTAAGGGCGTAGCGTTACTGCCGCGATGGACACAAAGATCGAGGCGATGAAGGCGACCAGAAAAGCAACAACTAGGGTCTTGGTCAAGTTATCGTTTGGCAATGCGAGAAGGCGGCGCCACCAGTTGATCGGGTTCAAATCAGACATCCGGCCACCTCCTTGCATATGTGTTTAACATAACGACAAGGGTATCAATCAGCGGCGCGAATACGCTGGCCAGCAGGATTGCGGGGATTAGGGCTTCGGGTTCGGTCGGAATGCCTCCGCTAGGGGTGAACACCCAAGCAAGGCCGCCAATTAATAGCCCGTTCACCCAGCGCCCAAGATTGGTTGAGGATGAGGCGATAGGATCACATGCAAGGAACACCACGATGAACAGGAAGCTACCACCCAATAGTTCCGGTTGAAAAGTTTGCTCGTGCAGTAATCCGATGGCCACCAAGCCTGCCATAATACCGACGAGCATCCGCCATGAAATCAACCGCGTTGCGATTAGGAATATGGCAGAGGGCGCGGTGGCGACCGCCAAATACGGTGCTGGTTCGGTAAAGAAGGTTCCCGTGAAGGAAAATGTCAAGAAAGCCAGCGCCACCACGGCAGGATTCAGAAAATTATACCCGCGCCCGCCAAATATCTGTTCCCCGAGGACTATCCCAAATGTAACCGCAAGTGCGATCTGCCATAAGGGAACCGTTTCCCCAACAACTAGCGCAAAGATTATAGCTGTTCCGATCCCGTCCCAGCTAATCCGCCGTTTTCGTAATAATGCAAATCCTACCTGCCAACCCAAAGCGACGATAATCGAGAGCGCCACAATGGTGAGGAGAGGCATTCCCTTGCCATAAATCGCAACGCCCAGCGGTGGAAGCAGACAAAGTAGGGTAACAAACGCCACGCGGTCCGCGCTCCAGATCCCGCGAAGATAAGTAGGTCCGTTAACGGAAGATC
>JAGLUD010000180.1 GCA_023134935.1 Paracoccaceae bacterium
AAGTAAGCGCCGCCTGAAGGGACAGCAATAATTACATGGATATGCTTTTAGTTCTTGCTGGTCTGGGGATCCTGCTTGTTGCGGGGGACTTTTTGGTAAAGGGCGCGGTTTCGCTAAGCTTGCGCCTTGGAATTCCCGCCTTGATCGTCAGTTTTACCATTGTCGGATTTGGCACATCGGCACCAGAATTACTGATAGCAGTTCAGTCCGCACTTGAAGGCGCGCCGGGGATTGCGTTGGGGAATGTGGTTGGCTCCAATATCGCTAATGTGTTGTTAGTACTTGGTGTTCCCGCACTATTTTTCACACTCGATACGAGCCGGTGTGACACGAAACGCACGTACATCCAGATGATTGCGGCATCGCTTGTGTTTACAGCACTATGCTTTTTAGGACCACTTTATATCTGGCACGGAATTGTTCTATTGGTGTTGCTGGCTGCGATGCTTGGTGATGCGTTCCATTCTGCGCGCAAGGCGCGGCGGTCAGTAAATATTGACAACGTAACATCTGAAGAGCTGTCTGAGCTGGAAGACGCTGACCCGAATATGGCGATCTGGAAAGTTGCAGCCTATATGATTGCCGGCATTATTGGCCTGCCATTCGGGGCCGACATTCTGATCGAAGGATCGCTGGGTATTGCCAATGATAAAGGTGTCTCCGAAGAAGTCGTAGGGTTGACGATCGTTGCGATTGGCACCTCTTTGCCTGAACTCGCGACGACAGTTGCCGCCGCGTTACGACGTCAAGCGGATGTTGCACTGGGGAATGTGATCGGGTCCAACATGTTCAATCTATTGGCGATCATGGGGGTAGCCAGTTTCTTTGGGCCACTGGAGGTTGCGCCACGTTTCTTGAGCGGCGATTTGTGGATCATGCTAGCGTCGTCACTAGCACTCGCCTTATTCGTGTTTTCTCGACTTAAGCTTTCCCGTATATGGGGATTTGTATATCTAACGGCATATGTGGTGTATATAATCGCGATGCTACATTAACCGGAGAATCAAATGGCAGCGTTAATTACCGGAGGCGCAAAGCGTTTAGGGCGCGCCATGGCTTTGCATTTGGCCTCCAAAGGCCGCGATGTTGTGATCCATTATTCCAGCAGTAGTGACGATGCGGAAGAGACCGCCAAAGCTGCTCGTGCTTTTGGCGTCAAGGCGGCAATCGTGCACGCAGATTTGTTGGATGCAGAGGATACGGGCACATTAATTGATCGGGCTATCGAGGCGATTGAGGCACCGTTGGACGTTTTAATAAACAATGCCTCAATTTTCGAGTATGACACCCTGGCGACCGCCAGTTTCGAGAGTTGGGATAGGCATATTAACTCTAACCTCCGCGCGCCGGTATTTCTGACACAAGCGTTTGCAAAGCAGGTTTCAAAGGCCGAGACAGACGAAAATGGCGAGCCTGTGGCCCGTGCCAACGTGATCAACATGGTTGATATGCGCGTGCTTAAACTGACACCGGAATTCGCGACTTATACGCTAGCGAAAGCGGGGCTGTGGGCGTTTACGCAAACTGCTGCGCAGTTCCTAGCCCCGCACATCCGCGTTAACGCAATCGGACCCGGACCAACGATGCAGGGGACACGCCAGTCCGCCGAGCATTTTACCAAACAACGGGCCGCTACAATTTTGGAGCGGGGCTCAAACCCTGATGAAATTTGTAAAGCGCTGGATTTTATTCTGGAAATCGACGGAATGACCGGGCAGCTGATTTGTCTAGATGGAGGTCAGCATTTAGCCTGGAAAACGCCAGATGTCCTTGGGGTTGAGTGAAAAATCTAGGGTTTTCAATATGGTAAAATTAATACCCAATGAACATTAATAAAAATACTTTTCCACTTGACCGATAACTTTGACCAATTAGTAACGATTCTGTTGACTTTATCAGCAAATTAGCCAGCGAATTTAATTAGTGCAATGATTACAATGACTTGAGTAATTGCCTATTTTTTAACCAATGAGTAACCTTTCCAAGTATTGCTGGATATTTCGTTGAGAATGGAATTTTACTAACAGACTTATCCACAGGAACGGTGGACATGTTTTCTCTTGAAATATACTTGTGAAGTATGCAGCAAAGTCGAAGAATCGGATTATTACGGGGCGCGTAGTTTCATTGAGTGAAAAACACCAAAATTCAGGCTTCGAGGAAGAAGGTACAGCGCTGACGGATGATGCCGCTGAAACTGGTTTCAGAGTCATTCAGAAGTATTTGAAAACCTTGGATAACAGTCCGGGAGTCTACCGGATGCTGGATACCAATGGCGAGGTATTGTATGTCGGCAAGGCACGAAATCTGAAGAAACGCGTATCGAATTACGCCCGTCTAACCGGACACACCGCGCGTATCGGGCGGATGATATCTGGCACTGCGCAAATGATGTTTCTAACTACAGAAACCGAAACAGAGGCGCTGTTGCTTGAGCAAAACCTGATCAAGCAACTAAAGCCGCGCTATAATGTACTGCTGCGCGACGATAAGAGCTTCCCGAACATATTGGTGACCACAGACCACGAATTTCCGCAGGCCGTAAAGCATCGTGGATCGAAGAAGGGTAAGGGGACATATTTCGGGCCATTTGCCTCTGCTGGATCGGTAAACCGGACGCTGCATCATCTGCAGAAAGTGTTCTTGCTGCGAAATTGTTCGGATTCGATATTCTCGGCGCGGACAAGGCCATGTTTGCAATATCAGATCAAACGATGCTCTGCGCCCTGTGTTGGTAAGGTCAGTGAAGAAGAATATCGCGCGACAGTCGAGGATGCGCTCCAGTTTTTGTCGGGTAAATCGACAGCCATTCAGGAGAGCCTAGCCAAGCAAATGGCGGCCGCGAGCGAAGCAATGGAATACGAAAAGGCAGGGTCCTTACGGGATCGGATAAGTGCGTTGACGGCGGTACAGTCTTCACAAGGAATTAACCCGCAAGGCGTGGCCGAGGCTGATATCATCGGCCTGCATCAAGATGGCGGGCAAGCGTGTGTACAGGTGTTTTTTATTCGCGCGAACCAGAACTGGGGGAACCGCGCTTATTATCCAC
>JAGLUD010000181.1 GCA_023134935.1 Paracoccaceae bacterium
CCGCTTGCATGAATTCTTTAGCTTCAGCGATGGTATAGTCGCCAAAATGAAAAATGGAAGCGGCAAGCACTGCTGAGGCGTGCCCCTCGACCACTCCGTCAACCAAGTGTTGCAAGTTCCCCACACCGCCCGAGGCGATTACGGGCACTGGCACGGCATCGGCGATGGCGCGGGTTAACGGAAGGTTAAAACCTTCGCGTGTGCCATCACGGTCCATCGAGGTTAGAAGGATTTCACCTGCGCCTTTGGAGACGACCAGTTTGGCGAATTCCACGGCATCAATGCCTGTGGGTTCGCGCCCACCGTGGGTGAAAATCTCCCACTTGCCGGGGGACACGGTTTTGGCATCGATCGCAACGACAATGCACTGGTTGCCAAACTTGTTGGCGCTGTCTGCGATCACCTCGGGATTGGCCACTGCTGCGGAGTTGAACGAGACTTTGTCTGCCCCCGCCAGCAACAGCTTGCGAACGTCTTCGGGGGTGCGAACACCGCCACCGATGGTCAGGGGCATAAAGCATTGCTCGGCTGTGCGGGAGACCAGATCATACATCGTGCCACGGTTTTCAACCGTCGCTGCGATGTCGAGGAAGCACAGTTCGTCTGCCCCTGCTGCATCATAGGCCTTAGCGGATTCCACGGGATCGCCTGCGTCGATCAGATCGACGAAGTTGACGCCTTTGACGACGCGGCCGTCTTTAACATCTAGGCAAGGGATTATACGGGTTTTAAGCATTGGCTACTCTTGGCGTAAAAAACGTTGGATTTCAAGATAGGCGCAATAGATTGCTGCTGCCGAGGCAGGAACCAGCAAAAGAAGCGGTGCACCCGGGATCAGGTTGGCGAGAGAGTCAGGAACAATCCCACAGTCACCGTATGGTTGGAAGAAGCTCCCCTTAGTACAAATACTGTCAAACAGCGCAACTAAACCCTCGATAAGAAACGGCACTATGAGCACTGCTATAAAAGCACGGATCAAAATGGCTCGAACTTTTTCTATTCGCGTGAACCAAGCCCAAGGTAATACGATCAATGCCGGTGACAGGAGCATTCCCCATACGCCTAGATAAAACACGAGCTTTTCCAATCAGTCATTTGACTTCAAATACTTTGCTGCCTCAGCCACATCAATTGCCCCGTCATATAACGCACGACCAGAGATCGCACCATTGAGCGGAGCGCCGCAGGCTTTTAGGGCCTTCAAATCATCCATCGAGGAAACGCCGCCAGAGGCAATCACAGGTATCGAGACCGCATTTGCGAGCGCCGCCGTGGCAGCCACGTTCGGGCCTTGCATCGCGCCGTCGCGGTCGATGTCGGTGTAGATGATGGCGGCTACGCCTGCGTCTTCGAATTTCTTCGCCAGATCAAGTGCGGTTACGTCTGTTGTCTCGGCCCAACCTTCAACGGCGACCATGCCATCGCGCGCATCAATGCCAACCGCTACTTTGCCGGGGAACAGGCGGGCGGCCTCTTTGACCAGTTCAGGATCACGGACGGCCACAGTCCCGAGGATCACACGCGCCAGACCTTTGTCTAACCAACGTTCAATCGTGGCAATATCGCGGATACCACCGCCGAGTTGGGCGGGGATGTTGCAGGCTTTCAGGATCGCCTCGACAGGTTCCGCGTTTACTGGTTCACCAGCGAAGGCACCGTTCAAGTCCACCAGATGCAACCATTCGCAGCCCGCGTTTTGAAATTCGAGCGCTTGCGCGGCTGGGTTGTCGCTGAACACGGTCGCTTGGTCCATTTCGCCTTTAAATAGGCGCACACAGTTGCCGTCTTTCAGGTCGATTGCGGGGTAAAGGATCATGTTTACGTCTCCAAATCAGGGTTTGAAGGCCTGATACCGCGATTGCGACCTGACTTAAAGTAAATGTTGACCTTTATGCCGATGATCGGGTGTGATGCGCGCACACAACAGGAGAGAACAATGAAAAAAATACTAATGACTATTGCTTTGCTATTACCAGGTCTTGCGAATGCGGAAGCCCTTACCGGAGTTTACCAGACTGAACCGGGTGACGAAGGCGGCGTTTTGCATGTAGGCATGGCGCCATGTGCAGACGATGCTGCGCTGACCTGTGGAACGATTTTACGGGCGTACAGTGCTGATGGTTCAGCCAATACTGCGTACGAACATCTCGGGAAACCTATCGTCTGGGCGATGGAAGACCTTGGCAACGGTAAATGGGGTAGCGGCAAGATCTGGGCACCGGATCGCGACAAGACTTACGCGTCCAAGATGGCACTGAATGGTAACATTCTGCAGGTTAAAGGCTGTGTAGCCTTTATTTGCCGCAACCAAAACTGGATTGTTGTACCTTAATATCTATCGCAGGACTTGCGCGGCAATCTCGCGGGTTCTGCTAAATACCGCCTCCGAACCATACGGAGCATTCACAAGGGCGAGGCCGGAACCGGTCATGCCCTTGTTGTCTTTCAGATCAAAGGCAACTTCGTCTATCAGGTGCGGCGCGGCCAAGGCGGCGAGCATTTCTTTATGGCGTGCGGCTTTCAGGATCGGGTACCAGATCATCACGGTCGCCTCGGGCCATTTAGCCGTAAGCTTGTTGGTGAAGTCTGCCACCTTCAGGTATTCGTCTTTCATTTC
>JAGLUD010000182.1 GCA_023134935.1 Paracoccaceae bacterium
GTCAGATGAATTTGGTAATGGAAGCGCAAGCTTCTGCCGAGCGTGATACGCCGGATTATCTGAGCATCGACACAAACAAACTAACATGTGAATTCGTTCGCACACCTGGTCTTTCCGACGTACCTTACCCGGTAATGATGGAACCAAACCTGGTGGTGGAATTCTACGCGAAAAACTAAGGTTTTTCGAAGTCGCGAAATTGGAAAGGGCTGCACGTGTTGCAGCCCTTTTTCGTTTTATCAGGCGTCCATAATCGCCGTTAGCGGATCCATAATAATTGCCGCCTCAGTGATCTTGTTCGCCGGAAAACCGCTAAGCTCCGCGTGCTTTTTTACAGCATCTTCGTCTTCGGCCAGATAGACACAAAAAGTCTTGTCATCCGCGACATAGCTATGCTGCCACTGCACAGTGGGCAGTTGTGACAGTGCTTGGTTTGAGGCCCTCGCCGCCCCGCACAGCTCCACCACCGACATGCCGCCAATACCCGGAATTTCGCGTTCAATAATAAATCGTTTCACTGTTACTTCCCCTTTTTCTTGTTTCGTATGCCCTTACTTTCTGCCGATTGAAAAACAAAGCAAGTTTGTTTTTCTTTACTGGCCTAAAGAAAACCTTTAGCCTAAAGAAATGCAAACCCTGTCACATCTTAAAGCCTTGCAAGCGCTGGATGCCGCTATTCGTCTCGGGACGTTGACGAGTGCGGCAAGTGAACTGGGCGTGACCCCCGCAGCGCTGGGTCAACGCATCCGCACGCTAGAGGTATATCTGGGCGTTCCATTACTGGAGCGCGGCCCACGCGGAACAGTTCCAACCCCCGCAGCACTGGAAGCGGCGGAAGATTTGTCCGAAGGGTTCAGGAAACTAGAGAGCGCTGCGAAAAAGCTTCAGTTTGAACGTCTGAACGAAATCTACATACATGCGGATCCTGATTGGGCGGAGTTGTGGTTGATGCCACGACTTGAGGCGTTCAAGACACTCTATCCGTCAATTTCAGTGATCGTGGACGACTTTACAGAAAGCACCAGCAGGAAGCCGGATTTCAAGATCCGCCTCACCAAAACCAACGCAATAAACGGCGCAACCCTTTACCCCGAATATCTGGTTCCTGTGTCTTCCCCGCAAATTCGAGACTGGATCACTCACCTGCCGCGCGAAACGCGGTTGGAGGGGTTTTCATTGTTGCATTTGACCAGTCAAACCAACCCCCCGCACATGTTCGGTTGGCCGGAATGGGTGGAATTGTTCGGCTATCGCGGAGCTGTTACAGGGCGAGCGATCCAGTATGCGCGGGCCTCACAAGCATTGCGCGCGGCGGTGCACACGAACGCGGGGCTGGTGATTTGTGGCCTTTCGCTGGTGTTTGAACAACTCGATTCCGGAGCGTTAACAACGCCGTTTGCAATCGGCGAGGGCGCGTGGTCGGGGTATTCGTATGAGCTCGTTTTTCACCAAGATGTTCTGCTGCGGCCCCAAGCCGTTAAATTTCATGACTGGCTGAAGGAAGCTGCGGAAGAAACCAATGCGCGATTAACTTCGGTTTGCCCTAGAGCACCGTCATAACGGCAACGGGCGTTGTTCTTCGATCGCTTCCATCGCGAAGTAGGATGTGACGGAGTCTAGCTCCACCTTGGAGATCAGGCGCTGGTACACGCGGTCATAGCTTGCCATATCCTCGGTCACGACTTTCAACATGTAGTCATAATCACCTCCGATGCGAAAGAAATCGATCACTTCGGGGATGGTGGATACATGGTTACGAAAGCTTTTCAGCCAACCTACTGAGTGGTGTCGCGTTCGTAGCATCACGAAAACTACCA
>JAGLUD010000183.1 GCA_023134935.1 Paracoccaceae bacterium
TGTGAAATGGAGGAGTCGATTTGCAGAGCCGCAAGCATCATTTTATCGATTTGATCTGGTTTATGATCTTTCATCCGATCATTTGCCACAATAATCGTTGAATAGGCAATATTAATGATAATGTAATTTGGCAAAATACCGCATAATTTCCTCTCGAAGGAGATTACTATGACTCTACAAGCTTTTCGCGATACGTTGAATGTATCCAACCCCACCGAATTCTTTCGTGCCGGACTTATCGGTGAAGGGATGATGCTGCCGGGTGGCAAGCCGCTGATCTATGCCGACTATGTCGCTTCGGGGCGTGCGCTGACGCAGGTAGAAGACTACATCACGCAGCATGTGCTGCCGTTTTACGCCAACACCCATACGGACACCTCATTTACCGGGGCTTACAGCACTAAACTTCGTGAAGACGCGCGGGCCGAGATTGCGCGTCTTACCAAGGCCGAAGAGTGTTCCGTAATCTTCGCGGGTTCGGGTGCGACTGCTGGGCTGAACCGCTTGGTTGCCTTGACTGGTATCCCGCAGGCGAATAATCCGGTGGTGTTTTTTGGGCCTTACGAGCATCACTCCAACATCCTGCCTTGGCGCGAAAGCAAGGCGACGGTAATTGAAATTCCCGAGGCTGACGAAGGCGGTCCGGATTTGATCGCGCTTGAAGCGGCGTTGAAGGAATATGCGGATGCTGATTTGAAAGTTGGGTCATTCTCGGCTGCGTCTAATGTCACGGGTGTGATTACGGATACTGATCCGGTGACGCGGGTTCTGAAGGCGCATGGAGCGTTGGCGATTTGGGACTATGCAGGCGGAGCGCCGTATCTGTCGATTGATATGGGCACGGGTACGGATGCACAAAAAGATGCTATTGTACTTTCCGCGCATAAATTCCCGGGTGGCCCCGCCGCATCGGGTGTTCTAATCGTTCGCGACAGCGCCGTACGGCTCGATATTCCAAGTTGGCCGGGTGGTGGCACTGTCGAATTCGTTTCCCCGTGGGAGCAGGATTACACCGACGACATCGCCGCCCGCGAAGAAGCTGGAACGCCTAACGTCATCGGTGATATCCGCGCTGCATTGGTGTTTATGGTCAAGGATGCCATCGGGCAGAAAACTATCACCACGCGCGAACACGAGTTGAACGCGATGGCGTTCTATGGTTGGGCCAGCAACCCGCATATGACTATGCTTGGGGTGGATATGCCGAACCGGTTGCCGATCTTCTCGTTCCTTGTGAAGGATGCTGAGGGCAAGCAGATTGACCCACAGGTCTTCACGAGGGAGTTAAGTAATCAATATGGCATTCAGGCCCGTGGTGGTTGCGCCTGTGCGGGACCTTATGGGCATCGGTTGTTGGGCATTGATCGCGAAACATCGGATCGGCTTCGTGTCGAAATTCTGGACGGAAACGAGGCTTCGAAACCCGGTTGGGTGCGGTTGAATTTCAGTTATCTGATGAACGACGAGACTGCGCAGTTTATCATCGATAGTGTTAATGAGTTGACGCATGACATGGCCGGCGCTGTCCGTATTTCAGCTTAGTTCAGGCGGGGCAGACTTGGGGCCTGTAATCCAGAATTCTGTCCATTACTGCCGCGCCGACCCAGAAGAACGTCAACGCAAGCCATGCGGTTAGCGCAAAGGCGGAGCCGCCGGTAACGCCTGCGCCGATCGCACACCCGCCCGCAAGCATGCCGCCAAAGCCCATCAAGGCCGCGCCGGTTAGGTATCGGCGCATGCATTCACCGTTCTGGAAACCTTGCAGCTGCAGTTCTTTTGACCACCATGCCGCCAGAAATGCTCCGATGAACACACCCGGTACGAGGCCGATATCGAAGTCGATTACTGCATCACGGCTTAGGAAGAACATCAGTGTGTCGGCGGAAGGGCCGGTGAAGGTCGCGCTTTCCACCTGAACAGGGTCGAAGCTGATGGAGGAAAAGGAATAGGTCAGGAACCAGCCCAACGCGACGGCAAAGCCGACGCCGGACGCCATGAACAAGATGCGTTTGCTGACTTTGTTTTTGTAAGCGACGTAGAGGGCGTAGGCCGCGAAGGCCACACCCAGCAATGCGCCTGTTCCTTCGGGCAGGCCGAGGAAGTCCAGTATCTGGATATTGGTTCCGTTAGGTGTCACCCACA
>JAGLUD010000184.1 GCA_023134935.1 Paracoccaceae bacterium
CCAGCAGCCGACCTGAACAGCCGCGTGCAAGCACCATGCCTGCACCAAATATCAGCCCACCGATGATAGCACCGGATATGGAACCAGTGGCGGATAACATTCGTGCCTCGTCCAGCGAAATCACGTCGAAGAAAAGTGTGCCTTGCGTCCAGAACAATGCTGTCGCGAAGGTCAGTAACCAGACCGCCGTCTTGGGGCCGATGTTGCCACGGGCGAACTCGACCGCTGCGGCGCGCAGGCAGAAGCGGGACCGTTGAGCGGCGATGCCGAATACCAGACCGACCAGCAGACCAGCTGCGGCGATGGCCTTATCCTCGCCCACCGTTTCTAATAGCCAGACCAAATCCATAACGTACTCCAAGTTACATTTGAATGTCTGCATATACCAACTTGCGGGCAATCCTTTGATCTATGTCAGGTCAAAACACATTGTTCTGGCCAATCCGGTTAAACACTCGTAAGTCTTGCGGATGTCTATCATTCAGAACCACAAAACCGTCTCTTTGGCCGATGCCAAGTCCCTGCCCCGCTGGCAGCAACCTGTGATGTTGCTGGTGGTCATGGCAGCAGCATTGCCGCTGGCGTTTTCGACATGGGTGGCGCTTCTAAATAATTTCGTGATCGAGGCCGCCGGTTTTGATGGCGTCGGCATTGGTTGGTTGCAATCCGTGCGCGAAGTACCCGGGTTTTTAGCGGTTGGCGTGATCGTTGTAATCATGTTCATGCGTGAACAAACGTTGGCGCTGGTCAGCCTGCTGGTACTGGGGTTCGCGGTGATGGTGACGGGGTGGTTCCCGTCCATCGGTGGCTTGTTGGTGACGACTATGATCAGTTCGATCGGGTTTCATTATTACGCGACCGTCAGCCAGTCGTTGCAGCTGCAGTGGATCGACAAGGACAAGGCGCCGCAGACGTTGGGCTGGATCGTTTCAGCGGGTTCGGCTGCCTCATTAGTGGCGTATGGGTTGCTGGTGCTTAGCTGGAAGACCTTCGATCTGTCATATAATTTCGTTTACATGATGGGTGGCGGTGCGACCGTTGTGATCGCGCTCATATGCTGGGTTGCTTACCCAAAATTTGAATCACCGCATGCGCAGCACACCAAGATGATCCTGCGGAAACGCTATTGGCTGTATTACGCGTTACAGTTCATGGCCGGCGCGCGCCGTCAGATTTTCGTGGTTTTTGCCGCATTCATGATGGTCGAAAAATTCGGGTTTGAGGTGCATGAGGTGACTGCCTTGTTCCTTGTGAACTTCGTCGCCAACATGATTTTCGCGCCGATGATGGGCCACATGATTGCACGTGTTGGCGAACGTAACGCGCTGGTGTTTGAATACGTCGGATTGACGTTGGTTTTCTTGGCCTACGGCGGGATATTCTTCTTCGGCTGGGGGGTTGTTCTGGCGGCGTCCCTTTACGTGATAGATCATTTGTTCTTCGCGCTGGCGTTTGCCCTTAAAACCTACTTCCAGAAGATCGCTGACCCTAAGGATATTGCGCCTACGGCAGCGGTTTCCTTCACCATTAACCATATCGCGGCGGTGTTCTTGCCAGCGGCGCTTGGGTATCTGTGGATCACGTCGCCGAGCATGGTGTTCGTGTTGGCAGCGGGTATGGCCCTTACTTCGCTAGCGTTGGCGCTGATGATCCCGCGTCATCCCAAGCCGGGACGCGAGACGGTGTTTGCCAAAGGCTAGCTTGAGCCAGATCTTGCTGCTAACGTTCGTGTGAAACAGGAGGGTTAGAATATGCATAAAGGTTCTTGTCTTTGCGGCACTGTCAGTTTTGTGGTCGAAGGGGAGTTGCCGCCGCCAGATGCGTGCCATTGCACGATTTGCCGGAAGACCTCGGGGCATTATTACGCGGGAACCGACGTCAAAAGGGACGCGCTGACGGTAACGGGCAGCGAGAATGTCACTTGGTATCAGTCATCCCCAAAAGTTCGCCGCGGATTTTGCGCCACTTGTGGATCATCCCTGTTCTTTGACCCGCCACACGTTGACTGGATCGGAGTTTCGATGGGAGCATTTGAGAAACCGACAAACACGAAACTGCATATCCATATCTTCGTTGCAGACATAGGCGATTACTACGATATCGCTGATGGGCTTCCGCAGAACCAACAATAGTTAAGGCTTGTCGCCCATTAGATACCGAGGCCCTGCCCCCAGTTTTCCCGCCCTGTCTTGCTTGTTGTAAAGCGCACAGCTTTTGAGCGATAAGCACCCGCAACCAATGCACCCGTCGAGTTTGTCTCGTAGGGTGGTTAAAGTCTCGATCCTCTGGTCTAGTTCTTCGCAAAAACCGCCGTTGGCCGCCTGCGTTGCGTTCAGGCGACACCAGCCCTTGGGTTTCATAATACCGGATTGCAGATACCGCTAGCCCCGTTCGATCGGCTAGGTGACCAATAAATATTGCAACTTTCAGCATTACAATTATCCAATAGTATACTCCAATAGTACATCTTGACCTGAAGTTAGGTTTGGGAGCTACAATGCATCTAGCAACCAGTCAGTTACTATGGGGAACACAATGAGCCGCGCAATTTTGGAACATGTGAATGTAACGGTCAGCGACCCCGCCAAAACAGCTGATATGCTTTGCGATTTGTTTAACTGGCAAATCCGTTGGAGCGGGGATTCGATTAACGGCGGGAAGACAATCCATGTCGGCTCGGCAGGGTCATATGTGGCGCTGTATTCGCCTGAAGGGGGAACAAGCGTCACTGGCAGCAGTTATGAAAACCTTGGCGGGTTGAACCATATTGCGGTTGTCGTGAAGGACCTTGATGATGTCGAGGCACGAGTGAAAGCGGCAGGCTTTACCCCCGGAAAACACGGCGATTACGAACCTGGTCGCAGGTTTTACTTCCACGACCTTGATAATATTGAATACGAGGTCGTCTGTTACGACGACTAAATATTTCTCAGTACCGCAACTCCGCAAGAACGGCGAAATGATCGCTTGGGTAGATATCGTTGATCGGTTTGTTGCCAACAACTGTGCATTCAACGATATGCCCTGCCCCCTTCGCCGCTGGCTGGCCGACTAGAATGTAATCGATCCGGCGATCAGCCTCGAAATCCATGGCGACATAAGTGTTGGTGTTATCCCATGTCATGCCGGCGCTGCCGTCACCGGCAAACCCCCATGCGTCGTGGAAAGCCAAACCATCAACAGGGCCAGTTGTCAGGCCGTTCAGCATCCGCAGTTCCTCGGCATCCGGATCGGCGTTGAGGTCGCCGCAGAGCACGGGAGGAAATTTCAGCGACGGTTTGCTGTCGATAAACCGAGCAAGATCTGCCACCTGTTTTTGGCGTATGTGGCTTTGATCGTATTTCCAGTTCAGATGGGTTGTGAACAACGGGATTTTGCCGCGCGGGCCGTCGATCTCGGCATATATGGCTAGGCGCGCTTCGCCTGTCTGTTCTTTACCGTAGAGCGCGACTTTGTCGGTCGTCTCGATCGGCCAGCGCGATAGGATGGCGTTTCCGAAGCCTGTATCCCCGACATTCATGCAATTCTCAAAGACGTAGTGGAAACCAAGCTTGGCGGCCAGTTGCGCGGCAAAATTGGTGCCGCCATGCTCCCATACTTCCTGCAGGGCGATCACGTCGGCATCAATCTCCGCAAGGTTTGATGCAATGACATCCGCGCGTTCTTCCCAAGGGCCGAACCGCCACCAGATATTCCACGTCAAAACCTTCAGTCGTGTTTCAATGGTGCCTTTTTTCGGGTGTGCGGTCGTCATGTTCATTCCTCCGTTTGAGGTGAAGCTAATAGAAGTTGATTTCCAAATATATAAATTTTTCGCGACCTTTGCATTTTACCCTATGGGCAGCATTCCGAGTGGCGTAGACTTCGGTAAAACACGAAAGAGGCCACCATGTTTGGACTATCGAAAAAATCTTCAATTCCTGCCCGCGAGACTGCGCTTGCAGGGCGTTCGGAACCCATCCCGACCGACCTTTCACACTTCATTAACGGCAACCCGTTAAAGGGTCCCTTTCCTGAAGGGTTTGGCGTGGCTGTTTTCGGTATGGGCTGTTTTTGGGGTGTCGAGCGGATATTCTGGGGGATTAACGGTGTCTGGGTGACCTCGGTTGGATATGCAGGCGGTCATACGCCCAACGCGACATACGAAGAGGTATGCAGCGGGCAGACAGGCCATAACGAGGTGGTTCAGGTGGTTTTCGATCCTACCGTGATCAGCTACGACCAACTGTTGCAGGTGTTCTGGGAAGGTCATAACCCCACCCAAGGCATGCGGCAAGGGAATGATCGTGGCACGCAGTATAGGTCTGGCATTTATACTGCCGATGCGGCGCAAATGCGATTGGCGAATGCCTCGAAAGACGTGTTTCAGGCGCAGCTGACCGCGAAAGGCTTTGGGGCGATCACCACGGAGATCACCGCCGTAACGGAGTATTACTTTGCCGAGGGGTATCACCAGCAATACCTTGCGAAGAACCCCGACGGATACTGCGGGATCGGTGGCACTGGCGTCACCTGCCCTATCGGGCTGGGTTGACCTTTTGGCGGCGCGGGCCTATCCGCATCGCCAGAGGAGAACCGAATGTCTACTTTCACAGCCCTAACCACCCTGCGCGATAAACCCAAAGCCGAAGCATTGGCCGAAGCATTGGAACGCCTGACCCCCGAACCAACCGGAGTCGGCGTGTTTGAGGTCGAGGACGGGTCTGAAACATGGGAAGTCGGCGGATATTTCATTGAGCAGCCGGACGCCGTTGGACTGGACCTGTTGGCGGCCATGCATGATGCGCAGCCTTTTGCTGTGTCGGAGCTGGAAGATCGTGATTGGGTAGCGCAAGTGAAGCGTGAGCTGACGCCGGTTTACGCGGGGCGGTTTGTTGTATTCGGTAGCCATGATCGGGATACTATCCCTTCGAACCTGATCAAAATGGAAATCGAAGCTGCGATGGCGTTTGGAACCGGGCATCACGGGACGACCAAAGGGTGCTTGCTTGCGTTGGACAAGCTGGTGACACAAGGGCTGGTGGCCTCGAATGTCGCGGATATCGGCAGTGGCACGGGCGTTTTGGCGATGGCGGCGGCCTCAGTCTGGCCATGTGCTACGCTTGCTTCCGACATTGACCCGATTGCGACGGCAACGGCCTCCGCCAACATCGCGGCGAACGGGCTGGGTGGGCGGATTTCTTGTCATACGGCTGTGGGTTTTCGCAACCCCGCCATTCGTCAAGCCGCGCCATTCGATCTGGTATTCGCCAATATTCTAGCTGGGCCTCTGAAACGGCTCGCGCCGGATATGGCAAAACACACTGCGCGTGGTTCGGTCCTGATCTTGTCGGGGATTTTGAACACGCAAGCACTGGGTGTCGAGGCCGTATATAAAGGCTGGGGGTTCCACCGGTTGGAACTTGGCGTGATTGGCGAATGGACTACGCTGACGTTGCAACGGGGCTAATCGCAGTTGGAGGCACAAAAAAAGCCGCTCAGATCGAGCGGCTTTAATATGTTCCGGATCGCAGCCCAGAAGTAATGGTCGTAACCACTAATTAGTAGTGCAAGCGAACATCGCCTGGTAGAACGCCGATGTCTTCCAACTGGCTGACTGTCAGGGTGTTCAGAACTTTTGATGTCTTGCGGGCAGTTTTCCACGCAGCAAAGTTTGCGATGCTGTTGTCAACGAAGTTAACAAC
>JAGLUD010000185.1 GCA_023134935.1 Paracoccaceae bacterium
GGCTACAATTCGCATCTATGCTCGCTTATGTGAGTCTACAATTGCCAAGTTTGCATGGCCCATATGCGCTTTCTGCATAGCAGAACCGAAGGGGTCGCTTTCAGAATATACAGCGTCGAATTTCGCTGCTTTCAATCTATGCTTGGCAGATGTTCCCGTTTCGTGCTAACTGTTTGGTAACGAATAAATTTGAGGAATACAGGCAAAATGCGCGTTATTGGTATTGACCCGGGGCTCAGACGCATGGGCTGGGGGATTGTGGACGTCGAGGGATCCAAGATTTCGCACGTCGCGAATGGCACTTGCGAGTCGGCTGGCGATGATTTGGCGTATCGTCTTAGTAGCCTGTTTGACCAGTTGCAGACGGTGTTTCGGGACTTTGTGCCGGAAACGGCGGCGGTCGAGAAAACTTTCGTAAACAAAGATGGGGCTGGCACGTTGAAACTTGGCCAAGCTCGGGGGATCGCGATGCTGGTTCCGGCACAAGCGGGGCTGGTGGTGGCGGAGTACGCGCCGAACTCGGTCAAGAAGGTTGTCGTGGGTGTAGGCCATGCTGACAAGAAACAGGTGGAGCATATGGTGCGGATGCAAATGCCGGGGATCAAGATCAACGGGCCGGATGCAGCGGACGCTTTGGCGATTGCCATGTGCCACGCGCATCATGCAAGGTTTGCCGGAAGGCTGGAAGAAGCATTGAAAAGGGCGGGCGCATGATTGGCAAGGTTACAGGCCGGATGGACTATCGCAACGCGGATCATGTGTTGATCGACACGGGTAGCGTTGGCTACATTGTTTATTGTTCCGAACGGACGCTGGCGGCGATGCCTGCGGCGGGGGGCATGGTGTCCCTTTATACCGAGATGGTCGTGCGGCAGGACTTCATGCAGCTTTACGGCTTTCCAACTATTGCGGAACGGGAATGGCATCGGCTGTTGACCTCCGTTCAAGGGGTTGGCGCGAAGGCAGCGTTGGCGATTCTAGGAACGCTGGGAACCGAGGGTACGGGTCGTGCGATTACATTGGGCGATATGGGTGCGATCAAGGCCGCGCCAGGGATTGGGCCGAAGATTGCGCTAAGGGTTGTGAATGAATTGAAGGACAAGGCCCCTGCGATTATGGCGCTTGGGGCTTCTGGTACGAAGGTGGCAGAAGCGGACGACGATATGGTGATCGAACCGGTTAAGGCGAAGGTTGTGGCCCCTGCCCCGAAAGACGGGAGTGCGGCGGCGCAAGCTGATGCATTATCGGCGCTGGTTAATTTGGGTTACGGCACCGGAGACGCGGCGAGCGCAGTGGCGGAGGCATCTGGCGCTGATCCGGAGGCTGGATCGTCCGGTTTGATCCGCGCGGCGTTACGGCTTTTGGCACCGAAGGGATAAGCGATGGAACCGGATCAGGATTTACGCCCACAAGAGCGCCCCGGCGATGCGGATCGAGCGTTGCGACCACAAACACTGGAAGAGTTCATTGGCCAACGCGAGGCGCGGGCGAATTTGCGAGTGTTTATTGAAAGCGCCAAGATGCGCGGTCAAGCTATGGACCATGCGCTGTTCTATGGCCCTCCGGGGTTGGGGAAAACGACGCTGGCGCAGATCATGGCGCGGGAGTTGGGGGTTAACTTTCGCATGACGAGCGGGCCGGTGCTGGCGAAGGCTGGCGACTTGGCGGCGATTTTGACGAACTTGGATGAACGCGATGTGCTGTTCATCGACGAAATCCATCGGATGAATCCAGCGGTAGAGGAAATTTTGTATCCGGCGTTGGAGGATTTTGAACTTGATTTGGTGATTGGCGAAGGTCCGGCAGCACGAACCGTGCGGATTGACTTGCAACCGTTTACGTTGATCGGAGCCACGACGCGCCTTGGGTTGCTAACAACGCCGTTGCGTGACCGCTTCGGTATTCCGACACGGTTGGAGTTTTATGATGTGGATGAACTGGTCCAGATCGTAGATCGCGGTGCTCGGTTGATGAATGCGAACGCCGATGCGGGCGGAGCGCTGGAGATCGCCAAGCGATCTCGCGGAACGCCTCGGATTGCGGGGCGGTTGCTGCGTCGCGTGGTGGATTTTGCGATTGTCGAGGGAGATGGCAAGGTTACTTCCGCACTGGCCGACATGGCGTTGACGCGCCTTGGGGTGGATCATCTGGGGTTGGATTCCGCAGACAGGCGGTATTTGCGCCTTCTAGCTGAGAATTATGGCGGCGGTCCAGTAGGCGTTGAAACCATAGCTGCGGCGTTATCGGAGGCCCGCGATGCGATTGAAGAGGTCATCGAACCTTTCCTCTTGCAGCAAGGCCTGATAATGCGGACGCCACGCGGGCGGATGCTGGCAGCGAAGGCCTGGAAACATCTAGGACTGGCCGCGCCAAGGACGCCCGATAAAGTTGATTTATTCGAGGAATAGCAAGATGTCCGAAACCGCGTTTACTGCCGCTGAAATCGAAAGCATGTTCACCAACGACGGGCGTTATATTTTCGCCCGTTGGAGCAGACCGATTGCACCTGTGGTGTTTGGCACGGACGATGAATCGTTGGCTGTTTTCAAGGATGCCTTTGCAACGGTGGCCAGCCTTGGTGACATGCGCCTTGCAGAGACTGACCCTGA